>NZ_JBIUXX010000031.1:46272-70143 GCF_044744235.1 Pseudomonas sp. NPDC087346 | reverse complement strand
AATTAAACAAAAAAACAAATCAAAAAATCACACAGTACTAAAGAACAAAATCGACACCGACCTGCGTCTGGCATCCACTGGCGCAATGCGTCGCCTGATGGCCACCAACCCGAGCGAATTCGACCCACGTAAATTCTTCGGCGCGACCGTGACTGCGATGCGCGATGTATGTATCGCTCGTTATGAAGCTTTCGGCACCGCCGGCAACGCTTCGAAGATCAAGCCGATCTCGCTGGAAGCGATGTATCAGCGTTATCTGAAAGGCGAGTTGAACGCCAAGGTCAACTAAGACTGAGCGTTAAGCTGCGTTGATGAAAAACCCGCCGTGAGGCGGGTTTTTTATGGTTTGCATAATTCAAGCTACTCAACTTTTCTTGCTTCAATACGCAATTCGATATTAGCTCCGACAAGTCCGACATCGCCTCCCTGTGTGCAAACATATGCTGCCCATTGACTATCCCTGTTGCTCCCTGGGCGTACTATTTTTTTGTGAAGCTCTATTCCGCCATGTTTGGAAACTAATTCCAAGCCAGTAATAAAGGTTCCTATCATTTCATTTAGACCTATCATCTTGGGTAAGGTGATAGGTCTAAATGAAATGATGCTTAAAAAACCGCCGAGGGTCGGTTTTTATAAAAGACTACCGCTATATAGTATTAGTTTTTTGTGTTTGCGCTCAGCCAGTCAACATCTCGCTTAATAACTTTCAGTCTGATGTTACCCAGTGGGCCGCGACCGCCTTTGCTCACTACTTGAGCCGTGAGATTTATGTCGTCGGTGGGGTTTTCTATGTTATGGAATTCAATGCCTCCATCTTTGCAGACAAACTCAGCAAGAATTTCTTCCCCGATTTTTTCGTGAATCTGAATTCTCTGTCCATTCTGTTGAAAGGAAAAATAATTAATCTCCGCCTGAACATCTGATGCAGAAATCACTCCGCTGTTGTTTATGCATAAGTGTTTCCCAGAATGAAAGCTGGGGGATCTGCTATAAACAGCGTACTCTCCTCCGTTGATGTGCCGGAAGTAAAACAGAGTAGGTTCAGCGTTTTTATAAGAGCTGGCGTATAATTTGTCGACTGTTTCGTGGTGAATGGCGCGGTAAGGATCAGGAGGTCTACTCGAGTTTTCACTTTTAGGAATGACAGTCTCTGAGTATGCCTTTTGAAAGCCAATGCTAGCGGAAAAATTGTTGCCATCGCAATGTAGCGTTCCAACAAATGATTTTTCTTTATCGTCCATTTTTTTGCACCTGCGTTATTTTTTGAAAAATAATAGAGTAAGAAGGCTATTTTTTTGTTGGTTCTTTTCCGGGCTAGAATAGTTTTTTTTGGTCAGTTATTCACCTGTCAGAGTTGACAGGTTTTTAGCTTGTTTCGCTATATAGGTTGAAGGGTGGGGTCTTAAGTCGCATGGTTATATTTGATAATTGAATCAGATTTGTTTTTTCTTAGGCTTGTTTTTGAGCGGTCAGCCACCCGCCCGTGTTGATACACGTAGCTTAAAATATGCTCGATTCATCAGTGAATCGCGTATCCCTCATCAATTGTCCGCATTGAAAATGCGTTTCTAACCAAATACAGTTCACAGTCTGAAGTGACGCTTCCATAAGAATGCTATAGCAATCCAGGGATCTGATTGATCCACACTCCACCAAGAATGGAAGCCACCCAGCAAATTGTGCTATGGATTTTGGTTAAGTCGTATCTGCAAATTCAACGAGAGATGTTATTTGATCAGGGCTGAATTAAATTAATCTGTCCAATTTTATATGGTGTTTACCGCCAATTTATTAGTGGACTTGAAAGTGGTTATATCTCTTATAGCAAAAATTTATAAAAAACTGTCATTTATTACAGGTGTCCCAGTGAGGCTGGATGGTTATATTAATGCGTAGCTGAAGGTCGGCAGATTGAATGGAGCTACCCAATATTGTTGTCTTTATGGATTTTTTTTAGTTTTTTAAGAGGTCTAAAATCATGTTATACGGTAATCGCGATAAGTATGGTCGGAAAGAACTGACGCCGGAAGAGCAAAAAATTCAGTATGATAATCAACAAAGAAAACAGGCTGAAGAGCAAAAAGAACTGGAGGAAAAGGCAAAAACTCATGATTATGTAAATACTAATATATTTTCGGAAATTGATTACATGGAAGGCCAGCGCGGAGGTGTTGTATTTCCTACATTAGGTGGTAATCAGTTTAGCCAGCAGAAGGCTGCCGATATTATTTCTCAGATGAAAGCAGGTAGCTATAAACGAGGGGATGGGGTGCTCTATAGCTATGACAGCTTTAAAGCTGCATATGAGGAAGAGCTAAAGAATAGAGCAGTGTGGAAGTGGGTTCCAAAAAAACAGGTTTAAATGTTGGTGTTTTTAATAAATATCTGTGCAATGCCGGACACCAACAGATGGGTCGTATGATTGAAAAGCCCTGCTGGTATACGCTGCAGGGCTTTTTTTAAAAATTAGTGGAGGTGGGCGAAGTCAGTTGAGGTGTTGATAATCCTACCGTAGATGCCTCGCCTTTAGATGCTTTTTCAGCCGGTCATGATCGAAGTAAGTAACTTTGTCCCATTTATCTGAAAACAAGGTGCCCCATGGTTAATACACAAAGTGTTTTCGATATGATCGCCGATGGCCGGCCAATCGGTCGCATCGTTATGGAATTGTCTGATGACGTGGTACCAATAACTACAGAAAACTTCCGCGCCCTTTGCACCGGTGAAAAAGGCTTCGGTTACAAGAAATCTTGCTTTCATCGGATCACTTCTCAAATGGCTTTACAAGGTGGAGACTTCATGAAAGGCGATGGCACCATGGGGAAGTCGATCTACGGCAGCATATTCAATGACGAGAACTTCATCTTGAGGCACGACCGTCCAGGTGTTCTTTCCATGTCCAATTGTGGTCAAGATACCAATAGCAGTCAGTTCTTCATAACCACTGTGAATACTAGTTGGCTGGATGGAAAAAACGTGGTGTTTGGAAAAGTCGTCGAAGGCATGGATGTAGTCAAAGTCATTGAGAGCATGGGGTCGCTATCCGGTAAACCTCAAAAGAAAGTCATAATTGATGACTGCGGTCAGCTTTAGCGGCCGGAAACGAATATTGTGCTTTGTGCAGACAATGATCATTGAAGAAGGCCCCTCCGCTTATGAATTTTCATACAAACTATCAGTGGCAGTAAGACAGCGCAGCTTTGCGTTGAATCCAATGACTCGATCGAAAATGTAAAAGCAAAGTTCCAGGATGGAAGGCATTGCGTCAGCAGCGGCTTATATCTGCTGGCAAACAGCTTGAGGATGGTAGGACGTTATTGGATTACGGCATAGAAGAGGGTGCGGCGCTGTACTTGGTTCGTCGGATTCATTATTTTCGTGGCGTGGGAGAAAGTGATCCGGTCCGCGACCTCGCGCACAGCTGCCTCCCCCTTCGCGTCGCAGCGATCAGTGGCAGCTCAATGTCTCACTTGGGGTTTCACCATGATCAAACCAACACTCAATCCCCTCGAGCCGGAATCTACGTCGCCCTACGAATCCCTCGACTCAAAAAAGCTACATGACGCCGCCGAACGAGCGCTCGACCACTACCTCGAGCCGAACGCCACCACCCTGAAGTTTCATAAACCCTGCACGATGTTCCAGGTCAACCCGGGTATGGGCAACGAAAGTCTGCTGGTTCATGCTTGTGAGTCGCTGGCCTCTGCGAGCATCATGACCAGTGACATCGCGGCGAGTCTCGACAGCCCCAACGACGTACGTTTCTAGGCGATTCAGCAAGTCATCACGCAGGCTGAACTGGCGGAGAATCGGGTGCTGGATAATGTCGAAGTGACACAGTCTTTAATACCCAGTTGAACCCTTGTAGGAGTGAGCCTGCTCGCGATGGCGGTGGGGCAGTCGGCACAAATGCTGGATGTTAATCCTGATCGCCATCTCGGGTAACGCATCTTCGTGATAACGGAACGTGTAATCCTCGCTATCGCCGAAAAGCCTGCCACTAGCCCCTTCAGGCGTACTGACTTTGAGCGAGGTCATTATCATTCGAACAAGTCCCCAAGCTCTTCAAGTGTCGGCATTGCTGCTGGAACGACAGCGAGCTCACAATCCAGAGCACCCAGAACTCGCGCATAGGCGATCATCCCGACAGAAAGGGTGCCTTTTTCTACTGCGATGACTTTATACCGCGTCAGTCCCGCGAGGTTGGCAAGCTGCGCTTGTGTCAGCCCACGATTTATACGCTTTTCACGTAATTGGGTGCCGAGACGGCTAATTACTAGAGAATGATCCATGTTCTGCTACCGCAACATTTGTGGTCAAAGGTAGCGTATACGCAACATTCCATCCACTGCGAATTATTGGCAGCAGCCATTGGGTGGTTCACGGTTCCCTATAGATGCCATCAGAACGGCTGGCGATCATCAACAGCACGGCGGTGACATCAAAGAAACCTTCGGCGTGCCGGTTGAAGAAATCTTTGAAGGCATCAAGTACGGCGTGCGCAAGGTCAACATCGACACTGACCTGCGTCTGGCATCTCACGGCGCCGTGCGTCGTCTGATGGCCACCAACCCGAGCGAATTCGACCCACGTAAATTCTTCGGCGCGACCGTAACGGCGATGCGTGATGTGTGTATCGCTCGTTATGAGGCTTTCGGCACTGCCGGTAATGCTTCGAAGATCAAGCCGATCTCGCTGGAAGCGATGTATCAGCGTTATCTGAAAGGTGAGCTGAACGCCAAGGTTAACTAAGCCTGGGGGTTGAGCTGCTTTTATGAGAAATCCGCCGAGAGGCGTTTTTTTTGTGTGGAATTTTTCATTGTGAGCAAATTAACGGCTGGCGGCTAAAAATGCCGTTAAAAAGGATTTTTTAGTATTACTCTCGATTAGTCCGATATTTGTGACATTTTTCCCCGTGCTCGATTTTGCCGAATGTACAGGTCTGTTTGATAGGAAATAAATTTCGTTAACGATTGCCTAATTTGTGTAGTTTATTTCGAAATCGTATAAAGAACTGTCATTTCTTACAGGTGATTTTAAATTCGTTGCGGCCTATCTTCTCAATGCAATCAATGAATATGTATGGATGAAGATATTTTATCCCTCGCTTTACTGGTTGTTGTTCATTTTATGTAATGGAGAGGCTGATATGAAATCTATTGATGTCCGTGATAAGTTTAAGAAGCATGAACTCAGTGGCGAGGTTAGCTGTACCTTGTACGGCGAAGATGGCGAGAATGGCGAAGAGAAGGCTGAGTATAAATCTACCCATCTTTATGGAGATTACTCTGACAACATTTATGTGCATTCAAGCGTGCATACTGAACATCATTCTGAAGATATTTGGTTTTTATTCTCCAAAGATCTTCCTCCAGGTACATATCCCTATTATCCCGATTTCCCCAATGTTGTTCAGTTTGTATGCGACGCGCGATATGCCCCTGCATGGAAACCTCAATCTGGATTATTTGTACTGGAAAAAAATAGCTCGGGAGTTGTTAGTGGAAAATTTAGATTTCATAAGGAACCAGAGAATAAGGGGCTCGCAGTTACGGATGGGGTGTTTTATGTAAATTTCTCTCCTTCTGCTTCGTAGGAAGGGTCGGGAAAGGAGAACAAGGGCTCTAGTCCTGAAATAGGTTTTTACCTGTTTCAGGACTAGACACCCCCTTTAATCTTCATCACGCAGTTGATCCCCTGTGGGAACAGGCCCGCTCCCACAGGATTTTGTATAGGTCTGAAGCCGCCGATGTCACTTGTCGTGATCAATATCCAGTTTGGTAAACGTCACCTGCCCACCCTCACTGGTGTACCCAGTGTTGTCCTGCACATAAACCCCAGCCTTGAAGTACAGCGGTTTCACCCGCCACGTCGCGCTGATCTGTGAATCCCACTGATAACCCGCCGCACTCACGCCCAGTGCGCCGCCGGGGCTGAGGTGGATGAGGTAGTTGAATTCGTTGTCGAGTTTGATGCCGGTGGCGAGGGTGATGACGCGGCTTTCTTCGTCATCGGGGTGCATGCGTACTTTGATCACCAGATTGCCGGTCTGGGTTTTGTCTTTGTATTGGTATTCGAGTTTGACCAGTGGGCGTTGGCTTTCGTAGGCGTGGATCTGGCCGATAACGATTTTGCCGGAGCTTGGCACTTTGTTTATCGCGAGGGTGGCGCGCAGCAGGTTGTCGGCATCCGGGTAGTACCAGTTGCGCAGAGTGCCGTTGCTGTAGGTTTCGCGCAGTTCGGTGCGGGGGTAGATCGCGTTTTCGGTTTTTGACCCGGTAACCGGTGACCAGAAAAACAGTGTTCCGGTGTCGGAATGGAAGTACTGATCTTTGAAGCCATCCACCAGTTTCGAGGTTTCAACGGTGTACGGCGGACTGCCGACGGGAACGCTGAGGTTCCAGGTTGCGAGATCGATCATGTCGGTTCTTCCACTCTGTTCATCCTGAACGCGGGTGCCAGAAGCTCTAGCCCGCGCCTTTTGGGGGCGGCCTTTATAAGCGTAGAGGCTTATTTTGTTAACGCCCGTTTGGCGGATGATTGGCGCCAACATCCTGTCGAAATGCCATCTTCGCCGGTTTCCGGGGGCTTCAGGCGTGACCGTTAGTCGGCTAAACGCGGCTTTGCCCCGGTGATGGCCGGGTGACAGCTTCTGCTTTTACAGATCCCGGACTAGAGTGAAGGCTCAGTATATGTACGGTTTTTACCGAAAGCCGGCCCCGCCCGGATAAGAGATGTTTCGACAAGAGAAGCAGCATGGACGCGCAACCCCAGCCAGGTGAAGGCCACTCAGTCCTTTTGATCGTCGATGATTACCCTGAAAACCTGATCAGCATGCGCGCGTTGCTGCAACGTCAGGATTGGTTGGTCATGACCGCTGCCTCGGGCTTCGAGGCGCTGAACCTGTTGCTTGAACACGAAGTCGATCTGGTGCTGCTGGACGTGCAGATGCCGGGCATGGATGGTTTTGAAGTTGCACGGTTGATGCGCGGCAGCCAGCGCACGCGACTTACTCCGATTATTTTCCTGACCGCCAACGAAAAATCCCAGGACGCGGTGATCAAGGGCTACGCCAATGGCGCGGTGGATTACCTGTTCAAACCCTTCGATCCGCAGATTCTCAAGCCCAAAGTACAGGCATTGCTGGAACACCAGCGCAATCGCCGTGCCTTGCAACAGCTGACGCATGATCTTGAAGTGGCGCGCGCCTTCAACGCCTCGGTGCTGGATAACGCTGCCGAGGGCATTGTGGTGCTCGGCGAGGATGGCCTGATTCGCTTTGCCAATCCGGCGATTTCACGGCTGCTCAATGCGCCAGTGAAGGAGTTGGAGGGCAAGGAGTTTCTCGATTACCTACAGAAGCCACACATTCCGTTGTGGGCCGATTCGGAGTTTTATGCCGGCTACAAGCGAGGTGAAACTCTGCGCTTGCATGATGCGCTGTTGCGCACGGCACCGGGTCAGCAGGTGCCAGTGGCGCTTTCCTGTGCGCCGCTGCCGTCCGAGCAGCGGGCAATGGTGGTAACGGTGCTGGACATGTCGGTGGTACGCCATCTGCATCAGCAGCTTGAGTTTCAAGCGGTCACTGATCCGCTGACCGGGCTGCTCAACCGTCGCGGTTTCTATCAGACCGTGGAAAACCTGCTGCTGCGCGGTGAGCGCAGCGACAGCAGTTGGGTGCTGCTTTATCTTGATCTCGATGGCTTCAAACGGGTTAACGATTCCCTTGGTCACGATGCCGGCGACCGGGTGCTGCGCTGGGTCTCGGAGCAATTGAAGGCATGCCTGCGGCCGTTCGACATTCTGGCGCGGATGGGTGGCGATGAATTTACCGCGCTGCTCGATCTGGAGTTTCCCGAGCAGGCAGCGAAGATTGCCGAGAAGCTGATTGAGCGGGTGTCGATCTGTCAGCAGATTGAAGGTCTGGATATCGCCCTCGGCGCCAGTATCGGCATCGCCACGTATCCGGATTGCGGTTCGAATCTCGACGGTTTGCTGCGCGCATCAGACATTGCCATGTACGAAGCCAAACGCGCGGGGCGTCAGCAGTATCGGTTTTATGATCATGAAATGAATGGCCGCGCACGCTCACGACTGATGCTCGAAGAGAGCGTGCGCAGCGCCATCGAGAATCGCGATTTCAATCTGGTGTATCAACCGCAGGTGGCCATCGACAGCGGGCAGATTCGCGGCTTCGAGGCGCTGCTGCGCTGGCAGCACCCGAGTGTCGGCGATGTGCCTCCGGGGCTGTTTCTGCCGTTGCTGGAAGAAGCGCGGCTGATCAGTCGGCTCGGCAGCTGGATTTATCATCGCGGCGCCGGGCAGCGTAAAGCCTGGGAAACCTTGTTTGCCGAAGATCTGGTGCTCGGCGTGAGTCTGAGCAACACCCAGTTTGGAATGCCGAACCTGGTCACTGAATTGCGTCAGGTACTTGAGCGCCATGCGTTGCAGCCTCGGCAACTGGAGGTGGAAATCACCGAAGAGGCGCTGATGCACAACCCTGACGAAACCCGCAAACAGCTGCGGTTGTTGCGCAATCTGGGGGTGCGGGTGGCGCTGGATGATTTTGGTTCGGGGCCTTGCTCGCTGGCACATCTGCGCGATCTGGAACTGGATACGCTCAAGCTTGACCGGCACTTGATTGCGCGGCTGCCGGACTCGACCCGCGACGCCGCACTGGTCAGCAACGTGATCAACTTGTGCAAGCAATACGGGTTGCTGGTGATTGCCGAAGGTGTGGAAACCATCGAGCAGTATCAATGGCTACAGGCCCACGGTTGCGAGTACGTGCAAGGTTTCCTGGTGGCGCGTCCGTTGATCGCCGAGGATGTCGCAAGCTTTGCCGAGCCCTTTGACTGGAGCGCGTTGCCCGGTTGAATTCGTTACACTGGCGCTCTTTCAGATGTGTGTCGCCCGCTCATGACTGCGTTGAAATACCTCCAGGCCTATCCCGCACAATTGCAGGATCAAGTGCGCCAACTGATCGCCGAAGGGCGTCTCGGTGATTACCTGAACCAACGTTACCCGGGTCGGCACGATGTGCAGAGCGACAAGGCGCTGTACACCTTCGCGCTGGATCTGAAGCAGGAATACCTGCGCAACGCGCCGGCCATCGACAAGGTTTTGTTCGATAATCGCCTCGACCTGACCCACCGCGCCCTCGGCCTGCACACCACGGTTTCGCGGGTGCAGGGCGGCAAGCTCAAGGCCAAGAAAGAGATTCGTATCGCCTCGTTGTTCAAGGAGGCTGCGCCGGACTTCCTGAAAATGATCGTGGTGCATGAGCTGGCGCACTTCAAGGAATCGGATCACAACAAGGCGTTCTACAAATTGTGTGAGCACATGCTGCCGGGGTATCACCAGATCGAGTTCGATCTGCGGGTGTACCTGACTTGGCGGGATATGCAGTGACAGATCTTCTATAAGCGCGGAGCGCATGCATGGACGTCAGCAAGACCAAAAGCAGCTTCTATCGTCGCCTGTATGTGGCGTATCTGATCGACAGTGGGCTGGCCAGTAGCGTGCCGGCGCTGACGGAAGTCACGGGCATGCCACGCCGGACGGCGCAGGACACGATTGCCGCGCTGGCGGATCTGGATATCGTCTGTGAATTCGAGCAGGAAGATGGCGCACGTAACCATGCGGGGCGTTATCGGGTACGTGACTGGGGGGCGATCGATCGCGGCTGGATCGAGCGTAATTTGCGGCAGATCAAGGCGGTGTTGGGGTATCCCTGATTTTTCGTGTAGATATGGCTGACGCCATCGCGAGCAGGCTCACTCCTACAGGGGAATGCGTTTCAACTGTAGGAGTGAGCCTGCTCGCGATAAGACCTCAGGCCCGGCGCATGCCTATGTGCGGAATGTCATCCTCCAGATATTCCTCACCCGCCACCACAAATCCGTACTTGCCGTAATACCCCTGCAAATGTGCTTGCGCCGACAGATACACCGGCACTTGCGGCCAGTGCTTCTCGGCCTGTTTCAGCGCCTGTTCCATCATCTCGTGTCCCAAACCTTTGCCCCGGCCCTGCGCCGAAGTCAGCACACGGCCAATCACCACGTCGCCGCCCTGGGATTCCGGGTCCAGCAGGCGCAGGTAGGCGACCAGTTGATCATCTTCCCAGCCCATCAAGTGATAGGTGTCACCGTCCAGATCCTGGCCGTCGAGGTCCAGATAGGCGCACTTTTGCTCGACCACGAACACTTCTGCGCGCAACTTGAGAAGGGTGTAGAGCTGTTCTATGCCCAGGTCGCTGTGATGTTTGCAGATCCACTCGATTGTCATCTTCCGATTCCTTGAACGTCGTCGCCCGATACTAAGCGCCCAGACCAAAGATGTCTGTATGGCGTAAGAGTCTGTGACAAAGGTCAAAATGCCATCATTCCTTTCTCGCGATGCGGCCTACTTTGTGTAATCTGCTGGGAAGCGCTGTGCACTGGCTTCAATGAGCTAATGTTAGGGCCTGGGTTTCGCCGGTAAGGGGCCTTGGGGTTTTGACTGAAAACACGTCGGGCAGTCTGCCCGCTAAGGATTTTCAAGCATGCCACGATTGCATCGAGCCATTGCTCTGATCGGACTGCTCTTGCTTGCGCAAACCGCCGCAGCGGAAAAGCTGCGGCTGGTGTTCGATATCTGGCCGCCGTTTACAGACGACACGCTGGTCAATGGTGGATTGGCCACCGACATCGTCAGCACCGCGCTGGCCCGGGCCGGTTATCCCAGCGGCTACGAACAGGTGCCATGGGCGCGCGCGCTGCTGGGCGTTGGCGAAGGGCGCTACGACGTGCTGGTCAACGCCTGGTACAACGACGATCGGACCAAACTAGGGCAGTTTTCCGATGAATATCTGCTCAACCGCATCCGCTTTATCAAGCGCAAAGACACGCCCGTCGAATACAGCAACTTGCAGCAATTGCACACTTATCCGATAGCGGTGGTGCGCGGTTACGCGTATTCGCAAGCATTTGATGCCGACACCGCGCTGCAGAAAGTCCCGGTGCATAATTTCGCCATGGCCGTGCGCATGCTGGCGGCGGATCGGGTCAAGTTGACGCTGGAAGATGAATACGTCGCCCGGTATTACCTGGCGCGCGAATCACCGAAAGTGCGTAATGCTGTGGAGTTTTTGCCCAAGCCTTTGAGTGAGAACAGCCTGCATATATTGGTCAGCCTGAAGAATCCAGAGCATGAGCAGATTGTCGCGGGGTTTGATAAGGCGATTGCGGCGATGAAGGCGGATGGGAGTTATGACAAGTTGCTGAGGCAGCATGGGATGTGAGGGCTGATCCTGAGTTTGCTCTATGACTGATGGCCTCATCGCCAGCAGGCTGACTCCCACATTTGGAATTTGCAATACATCCCACTGTGGGAGCCAGCCTGCTGGCGATGGCGTCCTGTCAGGCGCCACCATCTTCGCTGGTATCCTTGATCAAATGCGCCGCCAACGTGCGCAATGGCCCCAACTGCCGGCAGATCAAAGCCAATTGCGTCTGCACCAGCCGCTGCCCTTCATCAATCTCGTCGGGCATCTGTTCCAGCTCATTGGCCAGCGCTTCTTCTTCATCGCTCTGAATCGCGATCGGCTGTTTGCTCGCCAGCCCTTGGGCGATCTCATCGATGCTCGCCGCCAGTTTCACCCCCGCGCCGTCGATCAACTGTTCACGCACGTCTTCCGGCAACTGGGTTTCCCGGTGCGCGCCAAGCCCTGACAAGTAACTGAGCAACGTGTGCGAGAGCACCAGAAAGCGGAACCCGACATCCGCTTCTTTGCGGAAATGCCCCGGCTCCATCAGCATGTTCGCCAGCGTCGTCGACAGCGCTGCATCGGCGTTGTGCGCGTTGCGCCGGGCGAGGCGATAGGCGAGGTCGTCGCTCTTGCCAGCGGCGTATTGCTGCATGATCTGTCGCAGATAGATGCTGTTGCAGGTCAGGGTGTTGGCCAGCACTTTGTTCAGGCGCCGGCCCTGCCAGTCGGGCAGGAACAGGATCACCGTCAGACCCGCGATCAAGCTGCCGAGCAAGGTATCGAACAGCCTCGGCAAAAACAGACCGTAACCGTCTCCGACCTGATTGAAGCAGAACAACACCATGATGGTGATCGCCGCCGTCGCCAGGGTGTAGCGCGTGGTGCGGTTGATAAAGAACACCACGCCGGCAGCGATGGCGAAGCACGATTGCACCAGCGGACTCGGGAACAGATCGAACAGTGCCCACGCCACGGTCAGGCCGATGGCCGTGCCGAGAATCCGCTGGCCGAGTTTGCGGCGGGTTGCGCCGTAGTTCGGCTGGCAGACGAACAGCGTGGTCAGAATGATCCAGTAACCCTGCGACGGGTGAATCAGATGCACCATGCCGTAACCGATGCTCAAGGCCAGCGGCAGGCGCAGGGCATGGCGGAACAGCAGCGACGTCGGCGTCAGTTGCGTGCGCAGGCGAATCCACACGTCTTTCAGACTGCGCGGCGAACGGTCGAGCAGGCTGCTGTCAGTGGCATCGGCCAGCGCGTCGGGATTGCTCGCGTCACTGAGCAAGCGGTCGAGCGTGCCGAGGTTGGCCGCCAGTGCGCGCAGTGAGCGCAGCAATCCGCGCCACGCCGGGTTGCTCTGGATGCGCAGGTGTTCGAGGGAGGCGTGCAGATCGCTCAGGGCTTCGGCAAACGTCGCGTCGTAGATGAACGGCTGGCGCATCTGGATCGATTCGGCGAGTGCGCGGCAAGCTTTGCCTTGCTGGCGCAGCAGGCGCTGGCAGCGGAACAATACGTCGCTGTGGAAGAACGCATCGGCCAGCGCGTTGTACGGATAGTGCGAGGAGCTGGCGCGCTCGTGAATGTCCTGCGCGAGGAAATACAGCTTCAGGTAGCGGCTGACTTTCGAACCGGGCCGACCGTTGCCGACCCGGTGCAGAATGATTTCCTTGGCGCTGTTCAACGCGGCCACGACACGGCCGTTTTGCTGCGCCAGTTCCAGCCGTCGCGCTTCGACATCCATCTGGCGGATCGGCTCGAACAGCGAGGATTTCAGCTTGAGGTAAAACCCCAGTTCACGGAACAACCGCGCCAGACTCTGCTGCACCGGCTGATTGGAAAACATCGCCTGCCACAACACCGAGAGCAAGCCGTACCAAGCGGCACCGGCCACCAGCAGCATCGGTTCGTGCCAGAAATCAGTGACCGCGCCGCCACGCTGATCGACGCCGATCATCGTGTACACAGACAGAATCAAGGTTGCCGAGGCAATCGCGCCATAACGTTCGCCGAGCGCGCCGAGCATGGTCAGGCCGAAGCTCGCCAGTGCGAGGGCAATCGCAAAAATGATGGGGTAGGGGAACAGCAATTCCACCGACAGCGCGGCGACGCTGAAGCACACCAGCGTTACCGCCAGCGCGTTGAGGCGGCCCTGCCAACTGTCGTCGGTCTCGGCCAGGGCGCTGGCGATAATCCCCAGGAACAACGGGATCAACAAGCCCATTTCATCCTGATACCAACACAGCGCCATGCTGCCGGTCAGGGCGATGAACACCCGCACGCTGTAGCTGAATTTATCCAGCGCCCACAGGCGCCGTAAAGACTGTCGAAACGAGGTCGAGGACATGAAGTGCGAAGGCCTTCCGAGGCGATGCCGCTAAATTGAGCCAGTAATGACGCCGACGCAATGGCGCCGATCACATCTGACAGCAAAAAGTGTTCCTTACTGCTGCACGCATTACAAATGTAGGAGTGAGCCTGCTCGCGATTGCGGTGGGTCAGTCTCAAATTATTGACTGACAGATTGCAATCGCGAGCAGGCTCACTCCCACAGGGATTTGTATTTGGCTTTGGCTCAGGCGTATTGCGCAGCGGCGTAGCCTGAGGCCCAGGCCCACTGGAAGTTGAAGCCGCCCAGATGCCCGGTGACATCGAGCACTTCGCCGATGAAATACAGACCGGGGCTTTTCAGCGATTCCATGGTCTTCGACGAGACTTCGCGAGTATCGACGCCACCCAGTGTCACCTCAGCGGTGCGATAGCCTTCAGTGCCGGCCGGCACCACTTTCCAGCTGCCAAGCTTGTCGGCGATTTCCGCCAGTTCAGCGTGGGTGTACTGCTTCATCGGTTTCGAGACAAACCAGTTGTCCGCCAGCAGGTTGGCCATTTTCTTGGTGAAGATTTCACCGAGCAAAGTCTTCAACTCGCTGTTCGGACGTTCCGCCAGTTGCTGTTGCAGCCAGTCTGCCGCGTCGTGATCCGGCAGCAGGTTGATCTCGACCGTGTCGCCCGATTCCCAGAACGACGAAATCTGCAAGATCGCCGGGCCACTGAGGCCACGGTGAGTGAACAGGATGTTCTCGCGAAAGCTCTGGTCGTTGCAGCTCACCAGACAATCCACCGAAGTGCCCGACAGCTCGGTGCACAAATCCTTGAGCTGATCGGTGATGGTAAACGGCACCAGACCGGCGCGGGTCGGCAGCAGCTCGTGGCCGAACTGTTTGGCTACCTGATAGCCGAAACCGGTCGCGCCCAGCGTCGGGATCGACAGGCCGCCAGTGGCGATCACCAGCGATTGACACTGGATCTGGCCGAGGGTGGTATCGAGAAGGTAGCCGCTTTCGACTTTCTCGATGGTCTGGATCGAGGTGTCCAGATGCAGGCTGACGCCGACCTGATCGCACTCGTCGAGGAGCATGCCGAGAATGTCGCTGGATTTGTTATCGCAGAACAGTTGGCCGAGTTTTTTCTCGTGGTACGGCACGCCGTGCTTGCCGACCATGCCGATGAAATCCCACTGGGTGTACCGCGCCAGTGCGGATTTGCAGAAATGCGCGTTCTGCGACAGGAAATTGTTGGGTTCGGTGTACATGTTGGTGAAATTGCAGCGGCCACCGCCCGACATCAGGATTTTCTTGCCAGCCTTGTTGGCATGGTCGAGCAGCATCACCTGACGCCCGCGCCCGGCGGCGGTCAGTGCGCACATCAACCCTGCGGCGCCAGCGCCAATGATCACGACTTCGGTAGAGCGCAAAACGGTGTCCTCACACAAATTTCAAATTCACCGACGACCCATGTGGGAGCGGGCTTGCCTGCGATGAGGTCGGCACATTCAACATAGATGTTGTCTGCCAGTCCGTCATCGCGGGCAAGCCCGCTCCCACAGGGATCTTCGTTGGATGGAAGATCGATTACAAAATGCGCACGCGCAGCGAGCGGCCTTTGATCTTGCCGTCGTTCAAACGCTGCAAGGCCTGCATGGCCACGGTACGTTCAACAGCCACATAAGCCTGGAAGTCGAAGATCGCGATCTTGCCAACCTGCGCGCCCGGAATCCCGGCATCGCCAGTCAGTGCGCCAAGAATGTCGCCCGGACGGACTTTGTCTTTACGGCCAGCACCGATGCACAGGGTGGTCATCGGCGGCTGCAACGGGGCAAGACCCTGGGACTTGAGGTCATCAACCTGAGCCCAGTTCAACGGCGACTTCTGCAGTTGTTCGATCGCTTGTGCGCGGTGTGCTTCGCCCGGCGCAACCAGACTGATCGCGATACCTTTTTCGCCAGCACGACCGGTACGGCCAACGCGGTGAATGTGGATTTCCGAATCACGCGCCAGTTCGACGTTGATCACCATGTCCAGCGCATCGATGTCCAGACCACGGGCGGCAACGTCAGTAGCAACCAGTACCGAAGTGCTGCGGTTGGCGAACATCGCCAGTACCTGGTCGCGATCACGCTGTTCCAGATCGCCGTGCAGGCCGACGGCGGAGATGCCTTTGGCGGTCAGGTGATCAACGGTTTCTTGAACCTGCTGCTTGGTGAAGCAGAACGCCACGCAAGATGCAGGACGGAAGTGGTGCAGGACCTTGGTCACAACACCCATGCGATCTTCCGGGGAAATCTCGTAGAAACGCTGCTCGATCTGTGTGTCGTCGTGGAACGCTTCGGCCTTGACCGTTTGCGGGTCACGCATGAATTTCGAGGCCAGTTGCTTGATGCCCACCGGATAAGTCGCGGAGAACAGCAGGGTCTGACGACGTGCCGGGGTCTTTTCGATGATGTCTTCGATGGCGTCGTAGAAACCCATGTCGAGCATGCGGTCAGCTTCGTCGAGGATCAGCGTGTTCAGGCCATCCAGTACCAGCGAACCTTTGCGCAGGTGTTGCTGGATACGCCCCGGGGTGCCGACGATGATGTGCGCGCCGTGTTCCAGCGAAGCGATCTGCGGGCCGAAGGACACGCCGCCGCACAGAGTCAGGACCTTGATGTTGTCTTCGGCGCGCGCCAGACGGCGAACTTCCTTGGCAACCTGGTCAGCCAGCTCGCGAGTCGGGCAGATCACCAGCGCCTGGCAACCGAAGTAGCGCGGATTGATCGGGTTCAGCAAGCCGATGCCGAAAGCAGCGGTTTTGCCGCTGCCGGTCTTGGCCTGGGCGATCAGGTCCATCCCCTTGAGGATCACCGGCAAGCTCTGCGCCTGGATCGGCGTCATCTGGGTATAACCGAGAGATTCGAGGTTAGCCAGCATGGCGGCGGACAGCGGCAGAGTGTTAAAAGCGGTGGCGATGGTGGTCACGGGACTGGCCTGCAAAACAAAATGTCGCGCAGTGTACCAGCCCCGTGCCACTTTCCTCGAAAGTTCTGGACGAACAGTGCGCAATCCCCAGCTCAAAGCTTTACAGCCGAGTGCAAAACCTGTGGCGAGGGGATTAATCCCCGTTGGGTTGCGCAGCACCCCCGAAATCAGCCACCCCCAATCTGACAGACAGACCGCATTCAGCCTTTTTGGGGCTGCTGCGCAACCTAACGGGGATAAATCCCCTCGCCACAAGAGCCTTCACAAGGCATGACACTGTCTAGTGTTCGATGTGTTCATCCGGGTGTTCTTCCGGGCGTTTGACGCGTCGGCCGTCTTCTTTCGACAGTTGCGAGAAGATCGTCGCTGCCAGCATCGCCATGACGCCTACCGTGACGAAGGTCAGCTGGAACGCGCCCAGCACGGTCTCGACGCCGTCATTGCCGACCTCCGCCGTAAAGCCGCCGAGCAATGCGCCGGCACAGGCAACGCCGAGACTCAGCGACAACTGCGCGACCACCGACAGCAGGCTGTTGCCGCTGCTGGCGCTGGCGTCGTCGAGGTCGATCAGGGTCACGGTGTTCATCGCGGTGAATTGCAGCGAATTGATCGCGCCGAGTATCGCCAGCAGTAACAGCAGCAGCCAGTACGGCGTCTGCTCGCTGACCAGACCCATGCTCGCCAGCATGATCCCCAGCGCCAGCGTGTTGCCGGTCAGCACGATGCGATAGCCAAGACGTTCGATCAGCGGTCGCGCCATCCACTTGGCAAGCATTGCCGCCGCCGCCAGCGGCAGCATGCTCATCCCGGCTTGCGACGGCGAATAACCCAGCGCCACTTGCAGCAGCAACGGCACCAGAAACGGCAGGGCGCCGCTGCCCAGACGGGCGAACAGGTTGCCGAGAATGCCGACGGCAAAGGTACGGGTCTTGAACAGCGACGGCGAGAACAACGGATTGTCGATGTGCCCGGCGCGCAGCCAGTACGCCGCCAGACAGGCCATGCCGCCGAACAGCAGCAACATCACCCGCAAGTGCGGCAGGTGCAGTTCGCCGAGTCCTTCCATGGCGATGGTGATCAGGATCATTGCCGCGCCGAATAGCAGGAAGCCGAGACTGTCGAAGCGCGTGCGTTCGGTGCCGCGCAGGTCAGGGATGAACTTCCACACCGCGTAGCAACCAATCAGACCCACCGGCAAATTGATCAGGAAGATCCAGTGCCACGTCAGGTATTCCACCATCCAGCCGCCCATGGTCGGGCCGATCAACGGACCGAGCAGACCGGGAATGGTGATGAAGCCCATGATCCGCACCAGTTCCGAACGCGGGTAGGCGCGCAGCACCACCAGTCGCCCGACCGGCAGCATCAATGCGCCGCCGAGCCCCTGAATCACCCGTGCGCCGATCAACATGCTCAGGCTGTTCGACATTGCGCAGAGTAATGAACCGAAGCTGAACAACAGGATGGCGCCGAAGAAGATCTTCTTGGTGCCGAAGCGGTCGGCGATCCAGCCGGAAGCCGGGATCAGCAGGGCCACGGTGAGCATGTAGGCGATGATCACGCCCTGCATGCGCAACGGGTCTTCGGCCAGATCGCGGGCCATGGCCGGCAGTGCGGTGTTGAGGATGGTCCCGTCGAGGGACTGCATGAAGAAAGCAATGGCGACGACCCACGGCAACCAGCGGGCGGTGATGGCGTCGAGAGGCGGGCGGTTGGGCATGGAACCTCTTGTTGTGGAGTCAGTGAAGGCCTCATCGCGAGCAGGCTCGCTCCTACATTTATTCTGTGTCGACCACAAATCCAATGTAGGAGTGAGCCTGCTCGCGATGCTTTTACAGGGTCAGGGTCAGTCGGCTCACCAGCGCGCCCGGCAGCAATGCCGAGGAAGTATTGCGCTGGCTATAGGTGCTGGCCGACAGGAGCATTTCGCGTTCCGCAGTCAGCGCTTCGAGCTGCGAACCGAGCAGGCTGTAGGCACTGTCGTCAAAACGCATGGTGCTGACCGGCGCCTGTATCTCGCCGTTCTCGACCCAGAACGTGGCAAACCGGGTCATGCCGGTCAGCCGCGCGGCCGGTTGATCCGAGTAGTTCAGGTACCAAAGATTGCTGATGTACAGCCCGGTGCCCAACTGCTTGAGAATCTCGGCTTGCGGCAGATCACCGGCAGCCATGTTCAGCGCACTCGGCGCTTCACCGCCACTGGCGCCGTTGGCGGTCAGACCATACTCGGCAGCACTGCGCGAACCGACCAATTGCTCGCCGGCCTTGCCTTCGATGATCAGGCGCAAATCGCTGCGCGGATAACCTTCGCCGGAAAACGCCGGGCTCAGCGAACCGCTGACTTTCTCGTCGAGCGACACCAGCGGACTCAGCGCCTGATCACCGGCATAGAGCTTTTGCAGCGGACTGCTCTTGCTGGCAATCGACTGCGCCGAGAACCCGCCCCAGCACAGCATGCTCATGATCTCTTCGAGTGCGGCCGGTGCCAGATAAGCGCGGTATTGCCCCGGCGCCAAAGTGCGCAGCGGACGGCCGAGAAACTCCAGTTGCTCACGCGCCTGACCGATGCGCGCGGCGAAACCTTCGCTGCTCCAGTCATGCCCGGCATAGCTGGCTTTCACCGCCTGACCGTTTTCGTGGAACAGACTGAAATCGAAGTTGAAGCTGTTGGCCTGATGCCAGCCGAAAGCGCCCGACGAACTGGCGAAACCACGGGAAATCGGCCCCGCAGCATAGAAGCCGACCAGGTCGAGACCTTCCGCCTCGCGAGCGATTTCTGCCACCACTTGTTCGGTGTCCGGCAGCGGATGTTCCTGAACGTTGTTGTTCTGCCAACCGTTGTGATTGAGCAGCAGATACGGGTCCTGCGGCAGCAGCGGGAGGATTTCGCGCAGTTGTTGCAGACCTTCGGCGAGGCGTTGCAGATCGGTTTCCGGCTCGCCGGACAGGGTGATCTGCAGGTCGGCGTGGCGGCCATCGTTGATCAGTTTCAGGCCGACGCCGGCCTGTTGCACTTGCCCGGCCTGACGCACCTTGGCGTGATTGAAACGGACAAACGCCGAAGACTCGCCGGCAAAGCTCAGGGTGAACTGCTCCGGCTCACGCACGGTGTCGCGCAGCCAGTTGACCAGCACTTTAAAGGCCTCAGCCTGACTTTTGACTGTACTCATCAGGCGTCTCCCCCAAATACATCAACGTTGCTGAATACACAGGCCGGCGAAGCATGGCCGACGCGGATCACCTGGTTCGGTTCGCCCTTGCCGCAATTCGGTGTGCCGAGCACTTTCACGGTGCTGGCATCGCCGACGTCGCGCAGGCTTTTCCAGAATTGCGCGGAAATTGCCCGGTAGTTGGGGTTTTTCACGATGCCTTTGAGCTCACCGTTTTCGATCAACCGACCCCATTCGCAACCGAACTGGAATTTGTTGCGCGCATCGTCAATCGACCACGAACGGTTGGTGCTCATCAGAATGCCGTGTTCGATGCCGCCGATCATCTGCTCCAGCGACTGGTCGCCCGGCTCGATGTTGAGATTGGCCATGCGATCGATTGGTGCGCGGTTCCAGCCGCAGGCGCGGCTGTTGGCAACACCGTCGAGGCCGGCGCGGAACTGCGACAGCGCGCCGCCCAGTGGCCGCAGCAGCAAGCCTTCACGGATCAGGAATTGTTTGCTGGCCAGCGTGCCGTCGTCGTCATGCCCGTAGCTGGCGAGTTCTTCGGGGATACCCGGGTCGAACGTTACGTTGAGCAGTTTCGAGCCGTATTGCAGGCTGCCAAAGTCTTCGGCTTTGACGAAACTGGTACCGGCGTAATTGCGTTCGTCGCCGAGAATCCGGTCCAGCTCCAGCGGGTGACCGATGGATTCGTGGATCTGCAGCATCATCTGATCCGGCATCAACAGCAGATCGCGCGGCCCCTGCGGAGTGTTCGGCGCGAGCAACAATTGCAGAGCCTGATCGGCTACTTTCGGTCCGGCGCCGACCAGTCCGCAACGGCTGATTACGTCAGCGCCACCTTGTTGACCGAAGTTCTCGCGACCGAGGCTGCGAGTCTGGCTGTCGTTGCCGTCGTAGGCAGTGACTTCAAGGCTCGGATAGACGAAGCGCTGGGCCTGGCGCAGTTCGGCGCCGGCACTGCTCAGGTAGATCTGCTCGACGTTGGTAATGCCGACGCTGACCTGCCAGTTCACCAGGCGCTCATCCTTTGGCACCGAGGCGGATTCCGTGCCGAGCAGATCGTAGCAATCGCTCAGGGACGGGAAGGGCTGTTCGAAGTTCGGCGAAAGGTAGTCAGCGCGGTCGCTGGATACCGGCTGTTCGCGCAGATCGAGCAAGGCGTAAGGCTTGATTCGCCGGGCCTGTTGCTCGGCGCGTTCGAGCGCGGCTTGCAGACCTTGCTGCGACAGATCGTTGGTGGCGGCGTAAGCCTCGACCCCGTTGACCCGCACGGTAAGCATCGCCCCTTCGTCGCGGCTCATGCTCGGCGGTTCGGCGACGTTCTTGCGCACCGACAGGTATTGGCCTGACTCGCGGACGTATCGCAGGGAAAAGAATTCAGCGCCCGTGCGCAAGGCAGCGAAGCGCTGCTTGAGCTGGGGGTGGAAATCGAACATTCGGGAACCTCCTTGTTATGGAGTAGCGGTGCGGCGATTTGGCGGGGAGGGGTGAAACGGTTGCGCGAGGTCTAGAGTAGGCCTGCGTGGGGGTAGGATCAAGTGAAGAGGGGGTGTAGGAAGATTTACTGGGGGAAGCAGGGAGATGGGTGTTGATTTGTAGGGCCTCATCGCTGGCAAGCCAGGCTCCCACAGGTTATGGGGTGATCACAATAACTGTGAACGACACAAAACCCTGTGGGAGCTGGCTTGCCAGCGATCAGCCGTGACGCGGTGTAACGATGTTACTGAGCAGCCGGGGTGATATCACGCATCGGCTTGCCCTTCACCGGCGTATCGCCCGCCACGTAGTAAGCAGCCTGGCTACGTGCCAATGGCTGACGACCACGGATCTTGTCGGCGATTTTCTCGGCGATCATGATTGTCGGCGCGTTGAGGTTACCGGTGGTGATGATCGGCATGATCGAAGCATCGACCACACGCAGGCTCTGCATGCCATGCACGCGGCCTTCGCCATCAACCACAGCCATCTCGTCGGTGCCCATCTTGCACGAGCAGGACGGGTGGAACGCGGTTTCGGCGTGCTCGCGGATGAACTTGTCCAGTTGCTCATCGGACTGGACGTCGATGCCCGGGCTGATTTCGCGACCACGGAAGGCGTCGAGTGCCGGCTGTTGCATGATTTCACGGGTCAGGCGGATGCCGTCGCGGAATTCCTGCCAGTCCTGTTCGGTGGCCATGTAGTTGAACAGAATGCTCGGGTGCTGGCGCGGGTCTTTCGACTTGGCCTGGATGCGACCACGGCTCGGCGAACGCATGGAACCCATGTGCGCCTGGAAACCGTGTTCTTTCACACCGTTGCTGCCGTTGTAGTTAATCGCAACCGGCAGGAAGTGGTACTGGATGTTCGGCCATTCGAATTCCGGACGCGAACGGATGAAACCGCCGGCTTCGAACTGGTTGCTGGCGCCGATACCGGTGCCGTTGAACAGCCACTCGGCACCGATGGCCGGCTGGTTGTACCAGAGCAGCGACGGGTACAGGGAAACTGGCTGAGTGCACGCGTATTGCAGGTACAGCTCAAGGTGATCCTGAAGGTTTTCACCAACGCCCGGCAGATCGTGAACGACCGGGATGTCCAGCGAGTTCAGCAGTTCGGCAGGGCCGACACCGGAACGCTGCAGGATTTGCGGCGAAGCGATGGCGCCGGAGCACAGCAGGACTTCCTTGCGTGCTTTGACTTCAACGCGTTCCTCGGCATCACCGACCAGGTAACGCACGCCAACGGCACGCTTGCCTTCGAACAGAATCTTGTCGGTCAAGGCGTGGGTGACGATGGTCAGGGTCGAACGCTTTTTCGCGGTGTCGAGGTAGCCACGGGCGGTGGAGGCACGACGACCTTTCGGCGTTACGGTGCGGTCCATCGGGCCGAAGCCTTCCTGCTGGTAGCCGTTCAAGTCTTCGGTGCGCGGGTAACCGGCCTGCACGCCGGCTTCAACCATGGCGTGGAACAGCGGGTTGTTGCCAGCCTTCGGCGTGGTCACGCTGACCGGGCCTTCGCCGCCGTGGTAGTCGTTTGGGCCGATGTCGCGGGTTTCCGCTTTACGGAAGTACGGCAGGCAGTCGAGGTAGGACCAGTTTTCCAGGCCTGGCAGTTTTGCCCAGCCGTCGTAGTCCATCGCGTTGCCACGGATGTAGCACATGCCGTTGATCAGCGAGGAACCGCCGAGGCCTTTGCCGCGACCGCATTCCATCCGGCGACCGTCCATGTGTGGCTCGGCATCGGTTTCGTACGCCCAGTTGTAGCGACGACCTTGCAGCGGGAACGCCAGAGCGGCCGGCATTTGTGTGCGGAAGTCGAAACGGTAGTCCGGGCCGCCTGCTTCGAGCAGCAGAACGGTGACGCCAGCGTCTTCAGTCAGACGGGTCGCCAGGGTGTTACCGGCCGAGCCGGCACCGATGATGATGTAATCGAATTCTTGGGACATTGAATGCACCCTCTTTGAAGTTGGTCAGGTCAGGCCTGATGAGTGCTGTGCACTCAATCGCCAGCAGGCTGGCTCCCACAGAGATTGGGGAATTCCACAGGTTGGGTGCATGACACCAAACCTGTGGGAGCTAGCCTGCTGGCGATGAAGGCCTTTCAGGCGAAGCGATTGACGCCTTAGAACACCGAGACGTAATCGCCCAGCTCGACCTGTACCGATTTGATGCGAGTGAAGTTGTTCAGCGAGCTGATGCCGTTTTCACGACCCACGCCCGACTGCTTGTAACCGCCAACCGGCATTTTTGCGTCGGACTCGCCCCAGGCGTTGATCCAGCAGATACCGGCTTCCAGTTGATGAATCACGCGGTGAGCGCGGTTCAGGTCTTTGGTGACGATACCGGCGGCCAGGCCGAAGTCGGTGTCGTTGGCGCGGCGGATCACTTCTTCTTCGGTTTCGTAGGAGAGGATCGCCATCACTGGACCGAAGATTTCTTCGCGAACGATGGTCATCTCGTCGGTGCAGTCGGTGAACACGGTTGGAGCCACGAATGCGCCTTTGGCGAATTCGCCGTCGGTCAGACGGTCGCCGCCGCACAGAACGCGGGCGCCTTCTTCTTTACCCTTGGCGATGTAACCCAGCACGCTTTCCATGTGGGCGAAGCTGACCAGTGGGCCGAAGTTGGTGTTCTCGTCTTCCGGGTTGCCAACGCGGATGCGTGCAACGCGCTCG
>NZ_JBIUXX010000031.1:2023-46262 GCF_044744235.1 Pseudomonas sp. NPDC087346 | reverse complement strand
GTCCCCGCTGATCATCTGCGGTGTCGGCAGCGCGATCCAGATCGGCGTCGTCGCAGATGATCAGCGGGGACTTGCCGCCCAGTTCCATGGTCACGTCTTTCAGCGAAGATGCCGAAGCGCTGGCCATGACTTTCTTGCCGGTGTCGGTGCCGCCAGTGAACGAGATTTTCTCGATGCGCGGGTGCTCGGTCAGCCAGGTGCCGACTTCACGGCCGCTGCCGGTCAGAACGTTGAACACGCCATCCGGTACGCCGGCTGCGGTGTAGATCTCGGCCAGTTTCAGGGTGGTCAGCGAGGTGACTTCGCTTGGCTTGAAGATCATCGCGTTACCGGCAGCCAGTGCTGGTGCGGATTTCCACAGAGCGATCTGGATCGGGTAGTTCCAGGCGCCGATACCGGCGACAACGCCCAGCGGCTCGCGACGGGTGTAGACGAAAGCGGTGTCACGCAGCGGGATCTGCTCGCCTTCGATGGCGGGTACCAGGCCTGCGTAGTATTCCAGTACGTCGGCACCGGTAACGATATCGACATATTTGGTTTCGGAGAACGACTTGCCGGTGTCCAGGGTTTCCAGCGCGGCCAGTTCGTCGTTGCGCTCGCGCAGGATGTCGACGGCACGACGCAGGATGCGCGAACGCTCCATGGCGGTCATCGCAGCCCAGATTTTCTGGCCTTTTTCGGCGCTGACTACTGCGCGCTCGACGTCTTCCTTGGTCGCACGTTGTACCTGTGCGAGGACTTCACCGTTAGCCGGGTTGATGGCTTCGAAAGTGGCGTCGCTGCTGGCGTCACTGTAGCCGCCATCGATGTAGAGTTTTTGCAGTTCGAAACGGGCCATAAAGTCCTCGCAAGTGCATAAGTGATTGGCTCAGGCGCCGAGCGTTTCTCTGTGCTCTAGCTCACCTGTTTGGCCAGTTGGAAATCCATGTATTCGTAAGCGATCCGTTGCGCCTGCGTGGTGTCGAAAGCGTCTCCCGACAGCGCGCCGCGCAACCACAAACCGTCAATCAACGCTGCCAGTCCACGGGCGGCGTTACGCGCATCTTCGAGCGGTAACACACGGCGGAACTCGCAGCACAGGTTGGAATACAGACGGTGATCGTTGATCCGCTGCAACCTGTGCAAAGACGGCTGGTGCATGCTGGTGGCCCAGAAGGCCAGCCAGGTTTTCATTGCCGGGCCATTGACCTGGCTGGCGTCGAAGTTACCTTCGATGATCACCTGCAGATGCGCCCGTGGGCTGTCATCTGCCAGCGCTTGGCGGCGCAGGGTGACGTTCTCGCTGAGGACGCTCATCAGATACCGCATCGTGGCGGCAATCAGGCCGTTCTTGTCCTGAAAGTAATGACTGATGATGCCATTCGAGACACCGGCCAAACGGGCGATCAGCGCAATGCTGGCGTCCCCCATTCCGACCTGATCGACCGCTTGCAACGTGGCTTCGATCAGTTGTTGGCGGCGGATGGGTTGCATACCGACCTTGGGCATCTTGCACATCTCCTTAGGCCTTCCGAGGGGCGATAAACGCCTATCGGATTGAGGGCCAGTCTATTTTGTTTTGATTGAACGTTCAATCAACAAAGAATAAGATCTGCGACAAATCGTCGCTGTTTACAGATTTTTCCCACATGTAAATGGCGATAAACCGACATCCGAAAATGCTCGAAACCTGCGCGGGGCATGGCGCGGTTCGCGGTTCGATGGACGTGTTGAAAGGGCAAGACGCTCAGGCTCAAGTTTCGGATGAACGTCCGGGCTTCGGCCACGAAAGCGATTCGTGACGCCATTTCTGCAGGTTCGGGCTCTTTTCGGGGTGTCTTTATATCACCCACCGGTCGGCTGCCAACTAACCGATTGGTCGGGTTCCGCGTTGCCTTGTGTTCTTCTCTCGCACTGCCTGGAGCATTTGTGCCATGAGTTCTGCCTCTCTTATAAAGACCCCGCCCGAGAAGGTGACGGTCAACGGTTGGGTGTTCTACACCTCTACCGCGTTGATTCTGTTGTTGACCGCCATTCTGATTATCGCCCCGCAAGAGGCCGGCAGAATGTTGGGTGTGGCCCAGGCCTGGTTGTCGCGCAGCTTCGGCTGGTACTACATGGTGGTGATCGCCGCCTATCTGGTATTCGTCATCGGTCTGGCGTTTTCGTCTTACGGCAAGCTCAAACTGGGCAGCAAGGACGACACCCCTGATTTCAGCTACGGCGCCTGGGCGGGCATGCTTTTCTCGTCGGGTATCGGCATCTCCTTGCTGTACTTCGGAGCATCCGAGCCGCTGGATCACTACTTCAATCCGCCGGAAGGCGCGTCGGCCACCAACATGGCGGCACGTCAGGCTGTGCAACTGACTTTCCTGCACTGGGGCCTGCATGGCTGGGCGATCTACGCACTGGTCGGTCTGGCCGTGGCGTACTTTGCGTACCGTCATAACCAGCCGCTGGCACTGCGTTCGGCGCTGTATCCGCTGGTCGGTGAGCGTTGGGTCAAAGGCGCGGCCGGTCATGCGGTGGACGGCTTCGGCATGTTCGTGACCCTGCTGGGGCTGGTGACGAACCTGGGGATTGGTTCGCTGCAAGTGTCGTCGGGCCTTGAAAACCTGTTCGGCATGGAACACAGCAACACCAACCTGCTGATCGTGATCATCGTGATGAGCACCGTGGCGACCATCGCTGCCGTGTCCGGCGTGGAAAACGGCATCCGTCGTCTGTCCAACCTGAACATCGTGCTGTTCAGCGGTCTGCTGATTTTCGTGCTGCTGTTCGGCCCGACGCTGCACCTGCTCAACGGCTTTGTGCAGAACGTCGGCGACTACCTCAACGGCGTGGTGCTGAAGACCTTCGACCTGTACGTCTACGAAGGCGACAGTGAAAAGTCCGACCGCTGGCTGGGTCTGTGGACGCTGTTCTACTGGGCATGGTGGATTTCCTGGGCCCCGTTCGTAGGCATGTTCATCGCGCGTATTTCCCGTGGTCGTACCGTGCGTGAACTGGTGGCCGGCGTGCTCCTGATTCCGCTGGGCTTCACCTTGGCGTGGCTGTCGATCTTCGGTAACTCGGCACTGGACCTGGTGATGAACCATGGAGCGGTGGAACTCGGCAAGACGGCGCTCGAGCAGCCGTCGATGGCGATCTACCAACTGCTCGAGCATTACCCGGCATCCAAAGTCGTGATCGGCGTATCGATCTTCGTCGGTTTCGTGCTGTTCCTGACCCCGGCCGACTCCGGCGCGGTGATGATGGCCAACCTGTCCTGTAAGGGTGGCAACGTCGACGAAGATGCGCCGCACTGGCTGCGGATCTTCTGGTCGGTGGTGATCACGCTGGTGACCATCGGTCTGCTGTTCGCCGGTAACTTCGAAGCCATGCAAACCATGGTGGTGCTGGCCGGTCTGCCGTTCTCGGTGGTGCTGGTGTTCTTCATGTTCGGCCTGCACAAGCAGATGCGCCAGGACGTGCAGATCGAACAGGAGCAAGCGCAACTGGCTGAACGGGGTCGTCGTGGTTTCAGCGAGCGTCTGACCCAACTGGATCTGCAACCGAGCCAATCGGTGGTGCAGCGTTTCATGGACAAGCAAGTCAGCCCGGCGCTGGAAGATGCTGCCGCGCAAATGCGGGCGCAGGATCTGCAGGTGCAGACGCTGCTGGGCAAGTCCAAGCGTTGCATGGGTGTGCGCATCGAGATGGAAGAGGGCAACCCTTTCGTCTACGAAGTGAGCCTTGAAGGCTACCTCGCGACACCGTCCGAATCGGTAGAGTCTGAAGAGGCGCGTCAGCGTTTCTATCGCGCCGAAGTGTATCTGCACAACGGCAGCCAGGATTACGACCTGATGGGCTTCACACAGGATCAGATCACACGGGATGTGCTCGATCAGTTTGAAAGCCATCGGCAACTCCTTGGCCGGGTGTATAGCTAAGTTGTAAGTGCTGCGGTGTTTCTGTCTGAAGCACCGCGCCAACTCTATCGCCAGCAGGCTGGCTCCCACATTGGAATGCATTCTCCTGTGGGAGCCAGCCTGCTGGCGATGGGGTCATCAACTTCAACACTGTATTGCCAGATATCCCGATAAACAAAAACGCCGCGATCCTCTCGCGGCGTTTTTGTGTCCGGGGTCTTACCCCAGGTTCTTGCCAAGCAGCGCGTGATACAGCTCGCTGTCGCCAAGAATCCCCACCACATGATTGTTATCGTGCAGCACCAGTTTGTTGCCGGTCTGATAACGAATCTGCAACGCATCGCGCATGCCGATATTCGAATCCACCAGCGTCGGCCGGCGCTCCAGTCCTTCGACCGCTTGCCCCGGTGCCCAGTTCTGCAAGTCCAGCACCGAACCGTTCTGCCGCGCACCTTTGATCGTATTGCCTTCGGCCAGGTCCAGCCAGGAATCGCCGCCCGGGTCGAGGCACACCGAGCCGTTGATGCGTTTGCACTTGTCCAGCGTGCGCATCAGGCTGCGTCCGCAAAGCACGTTGAGCGGATTGGTATGCGCCACAAACGTGCGCACATATTCGTCTGCCGGGTTCAGCACGATCTCTTCCGGCACGCTGTACTGGATGATCCGCCCGTCTTTCATGATCGCGATGCGGCTGCCGAGTTTCAGCGCCTCGTCGAGGTCGTGGCTGACGAACACGATGGTCTTGTTCAGCTTGCGTTGCAGTTCCAGCAGTTCGTCCTGCAAACCCTGACGGATCAGCGGGTCAAGTGCCGAGAACGGTTCGTCCATCAGCAGAATATCGGCGTCCATCGCCAGCGCCCGGGCCAGACCGACACGCTGTTGCATGCCGCCCGAGAGTTCGTCAGGCTTCTTGTTACGCCATTGGGTCAGACCCACCAGTTCGAGTTTTTCATCGACCAGTTTTTTGCGTTCTTTCTCCGGACGGCCCTGCATTTCCAGACCGAAACTGATGTTCTCGCGCACTGTCAGCCAAGGCATCAGGGCGAATTTCTGGAACACCATGGCGATGCGCTGGGTGCGCATCATTTTCAGCTCGGCCGGGGTGCACGAGGCGATGTCGATCTGCCTGCCTTCGTGCTCGACGAACAGCTTGCCGCGACTGACGGTGTTGAGACCGTTGATGCAACGCAGCAGGCTCGACTTGCCGGAGCCGGAAAGCCCCATCAGCACGCAGATCTCACCTTTGTTGATGTCCAGGCTGGCCTTTTCCACGCCGACGATCTGCCCGGTTTTTTTCAGGATCTCGTTGCGGGTCATGCCCTGATCGAGCAGCTTGAGCGCCTCGCGCGGGTCCTTGGAGAAGATTACGTCGACGTCTTCGAAGCGAATTATGCTCATGCGTCACCCCCTACTTTGGCGTCGGGTTGTTTGCAGATACGGTCGAGCATGATCGCCAGCAATACAATCGCCAGGCCCGCTTCGAAGCCCAGGGCGATATCAGCAGTGTTCAGTGCGTTGACCACCGGTTTGCCGAGTCCGTCGGCGCCTACCAGTGCCGCGATTACCACCATCGACAGCGACAGCATGATGCACTGGGTGATGCCGGCAGCGATGCTCGGCATGGCGTGTGGCAGTTCGATCCGTGAGAGCAATTGGCGACGCGAGCAGCCGAAGGCTTTGCCGGCGTCCATCAGTTCTTGCGGGACATCGCGGATGCCCAGGTAGGTCAGGCGGATCGGCGCAGCGATGGCGAATACCACCGTGGAGATCAGGCCCGGCACCACACCCAGCCCGAAGAGGGTCAGGGTAGGAATGAGGTAAACGAAGGTCGGTACGGTCTGCATCAGATCGAGTACCGGACGCATTATTGTGTAGAACATCGGTTTGTGCGCGGCGACGATGCCCAACGGCACGCCGATGACCACGCAGACCAGGGTCGCGAACATCACCTGGGCGAGGGTTTCCATGGTTTCCTGCCAGTACCCCAGATTGAGGATCAGCAGAAAGGAGGCGATGACGAAAACGGTCAGACCCCATTTGCGTTGGATGAAATGGGCGAGCAGGGCGATGAGGCCGATCAAGACAAAAGGGTTGAACCAGGTCAGCGCAAACGTCACGCCGTGGATCATCGTTTCCAGGGTCACGGCGATTGCGTCGAAGGTGCTGGCGCCGTGTTGCGTCAACCATTCAACGAATCCCGCGATGTACTGGCCTAAAGGTATTTTCTGATCAATCAGCATGGTAGTGAACGTCCGCATGCAAGGAAATAAACAGCCCAGGCAGGCGAACCTGCCCGGCATAAGCGATTACTGATTCAACTTGGCTTTCACGGCCTCCAGGCCTGGTTTACCGTCAGTGGTGGTCACGCCAGCGAGCCAGGTATCGAGCACCTGTGGATTCTTTTTCAGCCAGGCCTTGGCGGCCGCTTCAGGCTTCATCTTGTCGTCGAGGATGTTGCCCATCAGTTCACTTTCCATGTCGACGGTGAACTCCAGGTTTTTCAGCAACTGACCGACGTTGCTGCATTCCGTGGCGTAGCCCTTGCGGGTGTTGGTCGCAACGGTTGCGGCACCGAAGTCGGGGCCGAAGAAGTCGTCACCACCGGTCAGGTATTGAATCTTGAAGCGCTTGTTCATCGGGTGCGGCGCCCAGCCGAGGAACACCACGGCGGTGTCGCGTTTCTGCGCGCGGTCAACCTGCGACAGCATGCCCGCTTCGGACGACTCGACGACTTTGAAACCGGCGGCTTTCAGGCCGAAGGCATCTTTGTCGATCATGCTCTGGATCAGACGGTTACCGTCGTTGCCAGGCTCGATACCGTAGATCTTGCCGTCGAGTTCCTTCTTGAATTTGGCGATATCGGCGAAGTCATGCAGACCTTTGTCATACAGGGCTTGCGGCACGGCGAGGGTGTACTTGGCACCCTTGAGGTTGGTGCGCACGGTGTCCACGGTGCCGGCATCGCGGTAGGCCTTGATGTCGTTTTCCATGGTCGGCATCCAGTTACCGAGGAACACGTCCATGTTCTTGCCGTCGGCCAGCGACTTGTAGGTCACGGGTACGGAAATCATGGTGGTCTTGGTTTTGTAACCGAGGGCGTTGAGCACGACGCTGGTGGTTGCGGTGGTTGCGGTGATGTCGGTCCAGCCGACATCGGAGAAATTCACGGTACTGCACTGAGCGGGTTCTGCTGCTTGCGCCAGTAACGGCAGACTCAGCATGGCGGCCAACAACAACGACGGGGAACCTTTCATGGATGGACTCCTTGGTGTTTTTTTTGGCAGTGTTCCGACTGGACCACCGCACTTATAGGTTGCGGTTGGATGGCGTTCTGGAGACAGCTCTACCGCGGCGCCTTGCAATCGAGTCGATACGATCATGTACCAGTGAAAATCTGACGCCTACAGGGTGCGTCGTATCCAGTACAGGGATGGTCGTATCTAGTGTCAGTGACGTCGTTTACAGCTTTTTTTAGCCCCGTCTGGCCATCTGGACCGCAAAAAAACGGCGGAAAACCGGGATAAAAACGGCGCGGCGTTGGCGGACATGAGTGCGTCGGTGTCAGACGCCGGACAACCCGACAAAAGCCTGATGATGCGGGCATTCCGGCGGATCGCAGCTTGAGCGTAGCAGCTCCGCCAGCGGGCGCTCCGTGCCCGGGTCCCGCCTCCTCAGGAGCTCTGCAGCAATGGCTATCAGCGTTTTCGACCTGTTCAAAATCGGCATCGGCCCCTCCAGTTCCCACACCGTCGGGCCGATGCGCGCCGCCGCATTGTTTGTCGAGTCGCTGCGTAACAAACATCAGTTGGAGCAGGTGCGCCGCATCGAGGTGCAACTGTTCGGTTCGCTATCAGCCACCGGCATCGGTCACGGCAGCGATAACGCGGTGATCATGGGCCTGATGGGCGAGTGGCCGGACGCAATCGACCCGTCGCAAATCGGCCCGCGTATCCAGGCCCTGCGCGAAACTCACACCCTGCTATTGGATGGTCGCTTGTCGGTGCCGTTTGTCTGGGCCCGGGACATGCGCCTGATCGACGAAAACCTGCCGTTCCATCCCAACGCCATGACCCTGATTGTCGAGGGCGATCACGGTGAGCTGCATCGCGACACCTACTATTCGGTGGGCGGCGGTTTTGTCGTGGATGAGGCGCAGGCTTCCAGCGGTGTGGTCGATCTGGATCGCACTGAGCTGCCATACGATTTTTCCAGCGCAGTCGAGCTGCTGGAACTGTGCAAGAAGCACAATCTGCGCGTCGCCGAACTGATGCTGGCCAACGAGAAGATCTGGCGCAGCGAAGATGAAATCCGCGCCGGCCTGATGAAACTCTGGCGAGCGATGCAGGATTGCGTCGAGCAAGGTCTGAAGCACGAAGGCATCCTGCCGGGCGGCCTCAATGTGCGGCGGCGTGCGGCCAAGTTGCACCGCAGTCTGCAGGAACTGAACAAGCCCAACGTGATCGGCTCGACGCTGAGCGCGATGGAGTGGGTTAACCTGTTCGCCCTCGCGGTGAACGAGGAAAACGCTGCCGGCGGGCGCATGGTCACGGCGCCAACCAACGGCGCGGCGGGGATCATCCCGGCGGTGCTGCACTACTTTATGAAGTTCAGCGAAGTGGTGACCGAGGCCAACGTGGTCGATTACTTCCTCAGTGCGGCGGCGGTGGGCATCCTCTGTAAAAAGAATGCGTCGATCTCCGGTGCCGAAGTCGGTTGTCAGGGTGAGGTCGGTTCGGCCTGCGCGATGGCGGCGGCAGGACTGGCGGAGATCCTTGGCGCGTCGCCTGAACAGTTGTGCAACGCAGCGGAAATCGGCCTGGAACATAACCTCGGCCTGACCTGCGATCCGGTCGGCGGGCTGGTGCAGGTGCCGTGCATCGAGCGCAACGCGATTGCGGCGGTGAAGGCAATCAATGCGGCGCAAATGGCTTTGCGTGGGGATGGTCAGCACTTTATCTCGCTGGACCGGGTGATCCGCACCATGCGCGATACCGGCGCCGATATGCATGACAAATATAAAGAGACATCGCGCGGTGGTTTGGCGGTCAGCGCGGTGGAGTGCTGATACCGCATCGCTCCCATCGCTAGCAGGCTAGCTCCCACAGGTTCTCTGGTGTTGCTGATATTTTGATCACACCGCAAATCCCTGTGGGAGCCAGCCTGCTGGCGATCAGGGCCAGACCAGTCAAAACTGCGCGTTAAGTGAACACAGGCATTCAAACACGCCACCTTTTAGCGCGTCGCAATCAGACAAGAACCTTTCCCACCCGAGAGGCGCCCCCAAAGCCTCCTACCGTCCGTCACCCGTGCTTGCGGTGACACTCAGAAACATCGGCGCGCAGGCCCGTTCCCACAAGTGCTACCGATTTGCTCACACGCAACGGAGCAGAGCTTTCGCCGCCGCTGATGGCACTTCGAAATACCTTTTGTCGGACGTCTCGTATAGACACGTCGCGACGTCGTTTTCAGGAGTTATTGAACGGCCATTCAATTTTAGGCATGGCAATTGCTCTGTCATAACAAAGCCCGTCTCCCACGCGAGAACGATGGCAATAACAAGAGCCTCCGCCTGAGGCCATCACCCGCTTTGTGTGAGGAGATACCGCGATGACGTCGTTCAACTCCGGGGCCCAACCCCAGAACCGTGCGCCTCAATCCATCGGCTTTCTGCTGCTGGACAATTTCACGCTGATTTCCCTGGCATCCGCAGTAGAACCCCTGCGCATGGCCAACCAATTGTCCGGTCGCGAGCTGTATCGCTGGAGCACCCTCACCGTCGATGGCGGCCAGGTCTGGGCCAGTGACGGTCTGCAAATCACTCCCGACGCCTCCATGCACAAAGCCCCGCCACTCGATACCGTGATTGTCTGCGGCGGGATTGGCATTCAACGTACCGTCACCCGTGAGCACGTGTCATGGCTGCAAAGTCAGGCGCGGCAGTCGAAGCGTCTTGGCGCGGTGTGCACCGGCAGTTGGGCACTGGCTTGCGCCGGTCTGCTTGACGGTTTCGATTGCAGCGTGCACTGGGAATGTCTGGCCGCGATGCAGGAAGCTTTCCCGCGTGTGGCCATGAGCACACGCCTGTTCACCCTCGACCGCAACCGTTTCACCAGCTCCGGTGGCACTGCGCCGCTGGACATGATGCTGCACCTGATCAGCCGCGATCACGGGCGTGAACTGTCCGCCGCGATTTCCGAGATGTTCGTCTACGAGCGCATCCGCAACGAGCAGGATCACCAGCGCGTGCCGCTCAAGCACATGCTTGGCACCAACCAGCCGAAGTTGCAGGAAATCGTCGCGCTGATGGAGGCCAATCTGGAGGAGCCGATCGACCTCGACGAACTGGCGGTGTACGTCGCTGTGTCGCGTCGTCAGCTGGAGCGGCTGTTCCAGAAATACCTGCACTGCTCGCCGTCGCGCTATTACTTGAAGCTGCGCCTGATCCGCGCCCGACAATTGCTCAAGCAGACGCCGATGTCGATCATCGAAGTGGCGTCGGTGTGCGGGTTCGTGTCAACGCCGCACTTCTCCAAGTGCTACCGCGAATACTTCGGCATTCCGCCGCGTGACGAGCGCGTAGGTTCCAACACCACCCAGCAAGTGGCGATGATGCCGCTGCCGCAAGCGCTGGTGCTGTCGCCGCTGTCGGGGCCGATGTCGGCGTTGAGTCAGGCGCGTAATGAGTCGACGTTTGCCAGCGTAAGGCTGTAGACCGAGTCATATTCATCGCTGGCAAGCCAGCTCCCACAGGTTCCTGCGCTGGCTTGAATTTGGCGCATGACCTTGTGGGAGCTGGCTTGCCAGCGATGGCGGACTGTCAGGCGCTGCGGGTCTGTTGGTAATCCGCCAGTGCCGGCAGCAACTGTCTGTCGATGGCCTGCCGCACGGCGGGCTGGATACTGGCGCCGCTGGTGTACATGTCCTTGACCATCTTGCGCAGCTCATATGCCCGGGCATCATCCAGACCGCGCACTGCACACTCACATGCCTGTTCTGCCGTGGTGCCGCTCGGCGTTTGAATTCCCAACGCCTTGAGCTGGCCCAACAGGTCTTCCTGATCAATCAAATCGGCGTACATCATGAGGCGAATCCTTCTTTGGCAACGGAGGTCGTGGCTCGATTCTGGTAGGCATGCGGGGGGAGGGCAAGGGCGTTTTGTCGCAGTGTCTACATTGGTTATGAGCATGTCGTTTTTGGCCAAGTCGCCGAACAGCGGAGTGGTCACACTGGCCGCAGCTTGCTTCACGAAGGTTTGGTCACCCTCGCCTGGCGGCTCCTCAACAGTACCCTCTGCCCCGATCCTGTCACGGCTTGTATCGGGGCTTTTTTTTGGTCGTGAATCAGACTGCCGAGGTGGATTCTTCGCGAGCAGGCTCACTCCCACATTTGGAATGCATTTCCCCTGTGGGAGCCAGCCTGCTGGCGATGAACGATGACGCGGTCTAGCGTTGCAACACCAGAATCCGCGACAGCAACTCATCCCGGTCGATATAGCAGCCCTGAAAATGCCGAGCGCCGGTCGCCGGGTCGAACGCATTGCGCGCATGCAGAGTCCGGCGATTATCGAAGCACCACAGCTCTCCGGGGTTAAGCCGCTGCATCAGCCGGAAGCGCGGCTCGCGGGTCATCGCAATAAAGCGCCGATAAGCCCGATACAACAACGGCATTTGCTCCACCGAGGTATCGAACGCCCCGCGCAGAAAGTTCGCCATGCGAATCTCCGATACCTGCCCCAAAGCGTTCAGCGCAATGATCGGCGCCAGGCAGCGATAGTCGCTGTGGCGATCCTTGTTGCGAAACTCTACCGGGATTTCACACAGGGCCTGAAACGACTCGGGATCTTCTTGACGCAAGGCATCGGCAATCGCAAAGCCGTCGACGAAAATACTCTCGCCACCCTCGGCGTCATTCACCAGACAATGCAGAAATTGCAGCCCCGGTTGCAGCTCGCGGGTCGGCAGATCCGTGTGCAACGGCAGGTTGAAAGCGGTGTAGGCATTGCTGTCGGCATCGGCCTTGGATTGCACATTGAACAGCACGCCGAAATTGCTTTCGCGGATGAAGGAGATGCGTTGTGCGATCAACTTCAGCGAGCCGGGCTCGGTGGGCACGCCACGGACCTGAGTCAGGCCGATGTCGCGCACGGCGATCAGCCATTGCAGGAGTGCGGCGTTGTCGTCCATCAGCGCTGAAAATTCGAACACTGGCAACTGCAAATCGCTGCGCCATAGATAAGCTTTGGGTTTGGCGGCCAGACGCTCGGCGCGGGACCGATCGTCATACGCGTGGGCGCGCAGCCAGCCCGGATCGAAACGGCTGAGGTGGCCGTCCTGCCAATCGATATGCAGGCAACCATCGGTAGCGATATGTGCAGCGGCAGGGGCGAGGTCGTGCGCGGCATCGACAATCTCGAATACCTGCTCACGAGTGACGTTGTAGACGCACTGCTGGCACGGACAGTTGTCGCGCAGCCAGGCATGGTGAAACGGGCTGATACGGCCATCGGCCCATTCAATCGAAACGCGATCCGCCAGGCTCTGCACGCCGCTTAGCGTGCTGATCAACGGATAAGTACGGAAGTCGGCAACAGCGGCAGCGGTGTTCATGACGGCTCCTTGCGATGGATGAATTTACCGGGCAGGTGGCAGGGCGATAACCCGGCCGATGTAAGCGGGGGCGGGCAGGTCTTGCTGGTCGGCGACGATGGTTTGCAGGCGGCTCAGCGTGTCGGGGCTGAACGGCGCCGAGCGCGGGCCGGCGAGATCGACATGCAGCAGCATCTGCTCATTGCCAGCCAGTTCCTGGTCATCACCAACCTTGTGCAGGCTGTGATAGAGATGCACGCGTTTGGCGTCGTGGCCGATGATTTGCGTGCGCACTTCGACTTCGGTGTCGAGCTTCACTTCGTGCAGATAGTTGAGGTGCAGTTCTAGGGTGAACAGCGAATTGCCGCTGGCTTCGCGGTTGTTGCTGTCCATGCCGAGGCGATCCATCAGGGCGTCGGTGGCATAGCTGAAAATCAGCAGGTAGAAGGCGTCGCGCAGATGGCCGTTGTAGTCGACCCAGTCGGGGATGATGCGGGTCTGGTAGGTGGTGAGGGTGGGCATGTGGGCTGATCCAGAACATAGGGTGATTGGGCTGTTGTCATCGCTAGCAGGCTAGCTCCCACAGGTGACCGCGTTCCTGTATGGGAGCTGGCTGCTGGCCGACTATTCGCTAAAACTCATCCCATGCTTCTCTTTGGTGGTCTTCACCGCTTCCAGCACTGCCAGCAGGCAGTCATCACGATAGCGTTCCAGCGCCGAAATGCTGTGGCGGCCGAGCTGGTCGCTGGTGCCATCCACCACGTCATCAATCAATTTGTCGGTCAGCTCCGGTGCTGGCAGATACGTCCACGGCAACTGCAACGCCGGGCCGAATTGCGACATGAAGTGGCGCATGCCGGCATCGCCACCAGCCAAGGTGTAAGTCAGGAAAGTGCCCATGAACGACCAGCGCAGACCGGCGCCAAAGCGGATCGCATCGTCGATTTCGCCGGTGGTCGCCACGCCATCATTCACCAGGTGCAGAGCCTCGCGCCACAGTGCTTCGAGCAAGCGGTCGGCGATGAATCCCGGTACTTCCTTGCGCACATGCAGCGGACGCATGCCGAGGGATTCGTAGACTTTCATTGCCGCTTGCACGGCCTCCGGCGCGGTGTTCTTGCCGCCGACCACTTCCACTAGCGGCAACAGGTAAACCGGGTTGAACGGGTGACCGACCACGCAGCGTTCGGGGTGGGTCGAGCTCTCGTAAAACTCGCTTGGCAACAGGCCGGAAGTGCTGGAGCCGATCAAGGCGTTCGGTTTGGCGGCGGCGCTGATTTTGCTGTGCAGTTCGAGTTTCAGTTCCAGACGCTCGGGGGCGCTTTCCTGAATGAAGTCGGCGTCGCGCACGCATTCTTCAATGGTCGCGACAAAGCGCAGGCGATCTTGCGAGGCGCCCGGTGCCAGGCCGCTTTTCTCCAGCGCGCTCCAGGCATTGGCGACACGTTTGCGCAGCGCCGCTTCAGCGCCGGGCGCCGGGTCCCAGGCCACCACGTCGAGGCCATGGGCGAGGGCACGGGCAACCCAGCCACTGCCGATGACACCGCTGCCCAGCGCGGCGAAGGTTTTGATTTCGGTGATAAAGCTCATGGCGACGTCCTGAAATAATTCGGTGATCTTTGTAGGAGCTGCGGCACGCTGCGATCTTTTGATCTTGTTTCTAAAAGATAAAGTCAAAAGATCGCAGCGTGCCGCAGCTCCTACAGTTTTGAGGTGAGGGTTTAACCGCGCTGGGTCAGGCCCATTTTTTTGCGGCCTTCAGCCGGCGTCAGTACGCGGGCGCCGAGGCGGCTGAGGATTTCAGTGGCGCGTTCGACCAGTTGGCCGTTGGTCGCCAGCACGCCTTTATCCAGCCACAGGTTGTCTTCCAGCCCGACCCGCACGTTGCCTCCGAGCAACACCGCTTGTGCCGCCATCGGCATCTGCATGCGACCAATGCCGAAGCCAGCCCAGACCGCATCCGCCGGCAAGTTATCGACCATGGCTTTCATGGTGGTGGTGTCCGCTGGAGCGCCCCACGGGATGCCCAGGCACAGCTGGAACAGCGGATCGTGAAGCAGACCTTCCTTGATCATCTGCTTGGCGAACCACAGGTGACCGGTGTCGAAAATCTCCAGCTCGGCCTTCACGCCCAGCTCGGTAATGCGCTTGGCCCCGGCGCGCAGTTGCGCAGGTGTCGAGACATAAATCGTGTCGCCATCACCGAAGTTCAGCGTGCCGCAATCGAGGGTGCAGATTTCCGGCAGCAGTTCTTCGACGTGGGCCAGACGGGTCAGCGGGCCAACCAGATCGGTGTTCGGGCCGAACTCCATCGGGTTTTCGCCGGCACCGATTTCGAGGTCGCCGCCCATGCCCGCAGTAAGGTTGACGATGATGTCGACGTCAGCCTCGCGGATGCGCTCCATCACTTCGCGGTACAGCGCCACGTCACGGCTGAACTTGCCGGTCTGCGGATCACGCACGTGGCAATGCACAACGGTGGCGCCGGCCTTGGCGGCTTCCACCGCAGCGGCGGCGATCTGTTTCGGGGTGACCGGCACATGTGGGCTTCTGGCGGTCGTGTCGCCAGCACCGGTAAGTGCGCAGGTGATGATGACGTCGTGGTTCATGGTGCGGTTTCCTTCAGGCGTGATGGGTCTGTCCGCAGCCCGTTTCGGGCAGCGAAGCGTCGTTCAGTTCCCTACCCCTCTGGGAGAAGGGCAGGGTAAGGGGGTCTTTAATCGAGGGTTATTTACTGGTCAGTTGCAGGTTTTCGGCAGCCGGTTTGCCGTCGAAAGTGGTCACGCCTTCAAGCCAGCGCGCCTTGTCCTGCGGGTGATCCTTGAGCCATTGCCTGGCCGACTGGAAGGCGTCCTTGTGATCGAGCAGCGGCTGCATCATCCGGCTCTCGTCTTCGGCGGTGTAGGTCAGGTTGCTCAGCAGACGACCGACGTTCGGGCATTGATCGGCGTACTTCGGCGCGGTGACAGTCCAAACGGTGGCCATGCCTTCGTTCGGGCCGAGGGCGTCGTCGCTGCCGGTGAGGTAAGTCATCTTGACGTTGACGTTCATCGGGTGCGGCGCCCAGCCGAAGAACACCACGGCTTCATTGCGGCGTACGGCGCGATCGACGGCGGCGAGCATCCCGGCTTCACTGGACTCGACCAGCTGGAACTTGCCGAGGCCGAACTGGTTCTTGGCGATCATTGCCTTGATCTGCGTATTGGCGCCCGAGCCCGGCTCGATACCGTAAATTTTGCCGCCGAGTTCTTTTTCGAACTTGGCAATGTCGGCGAAGGTTTTCAGACCTTTGTCCGCCAGATAGGTCGGCACGGCGAGCGTGGCGCGGGCGTCCTTGAGGCTTGGCGCTTGCAGCACCTTGACCTGATTGGCATCGACGAACGGGGTGATGGTCTGGGTCATCAGCGGGTTCCAGTAACCGAGGAACAGGTCCAGCCGCTGATCGCGAATCCCGGCGAAGATGATCTGCTGGGAGGCGCTGGTTTGTTTGGTGTTGTAGCCGAGGCCGTCGAGCAGTACCTGAGTCATGGCGCTGGTGGCGATCACGTCAGTCCAGTTCACTACACCCATGCGCACGTTCTGGCACGACGCGGGTTCGGCCGCCATGACGCTGGCGCTCAACAAAGCGGTACCACTGAGTGCAAGAACACAGCTGCTGATCAGTCGTTTCATGTCAGGTTCCTCGGCAGGTCGTTATTGTGAGTTCCGGCGTCTGTCGCGCCGGTGATGCAAAGTTACCCAGCAACGCCCCGATGAAAGCGCACTGCGGCGACTGGCATTTGCACTGTAGCGACCTGCACTCTTGAACGGCGATCACAAACGGCGTATCAACGATCCACGCTACCCGCTAACCGAGTGCGCACATGTCCCAGGATTTCTACTTTTTGCTGATGCCGGGGTTCTCCGCCATCGGTTTTATTTCGGCCATCGAACCGCTGCGCGTGGCCAACCGTTTTCGTGGTGAGTTGTACCGCTGGCATGTGCTGAGCGCCGACGGCGGCGCGGTGCTGGCGAGTAACGGCATGTCGGTCAACGCCGACGCGGCGCTGGAACCGCTGAAGAAAGGTGCGACGTTGCTGGTGGTCGCCGGTTTCGAACCGCTGAAGTTCGCCACCCCGGCGCTTGAGCATTGGCTGCGTCGCCTCGATAACGAAGGCGTGACCCTCGGAGCCATCGACACCGGCAGCTTCGTCCTCGCCGAGGCCGGCCTGCTCGATGGTCATCGCCTGACCCTGCATTGGGAAGCCATCGACGCGTTCAAGGAGTCTTATCCACAGCTCAGCGTGACCCAGGAGCTGTTCGAGATCGACCGTCGACGGATCACCTCGGCGGGCGGCACCGCTTCAATCGACTTGATGCTCGATCTGATCGCCCAGGCCCATGGCCCGCAACTGGCGATACAGGTCAGCGAGCAATTCGTGCTGGGGCGAATTCGTCCGCGTAAGGATCACCAGCGCATGGAAGTCGCCACGCGCTATGGGATCAGTAACAAGAAACTGGTGCAGGTGATCGGCGAGATGGAGCAGCACAGCGAACCGCCGCTGACCACATTGCAATTGGCGGAGTCGATCAAGGTCACGCGGCGGCAACTGGAGCGTCTGTTCCGCCTGCACCTCAACGACACCCCAAGCAATTTCTACCTGCGCCTGAGGCTGGAGAAGGCACGACAACTGCTGCGCCAGACCGACATGAGCGTGCTCGAAGTCAGCATCGCCTGCGGCTTTGAATCGCCGTCGTACTTCACCCGCAGCTATCGCGCCAAATTCGCCCGCTGCCCCCGCGAAGACCGGCGTACCGCCCAGGCCTGACTTGAGACTGTTTTGGAAACATCATAGAACCCTGTGGGAGCGGGCTTGCCCGCGATGGCGATGTGTCAGGCAGCATTAATGTTGAATGTGCCGGCGTCATCGCGGGCAAGCCCGGCTCCCACAGGTTCTCAATGATCTGAGGAATCGGGTTACTTCTTCACCAGCGCCGAACAGGCCGTTTTATAGGCCTCATGCTGATACTTGTTCAACGTCCCCGGCAGCTCAAAATTGTGCTTCTTCGCCTGCGCATTGATCGTCTGCGGCGACAGCAGCGTCACCTCGCAACCATCCAGCAACTGAAGCACCCCCTCAATCTTGAACGTGGTCGGCCCACCGGCAAACTCACCCTTCTTGCTGCGCTTCTTGATCGCAATCCGATCAATCGAGTTCTCGCGTACAAACGACGCCACCTGCGCGGCGAAGCGTTTGACGTTGGCCGCTTCATCGTCATCGTCGAGGGCGATTTTCTTGGTGGCGAGGGTGATGTGGCTCAGGTCCGAACCGTCGAGAGCGGCCACGGCGATGATCGCTTCGCTGCCTTTGATTTCAATGCCGCAGATGTTCATGGTCGCGCCCTGATTGAGTGTGAGCGGGTGGCGATGGTCGCGCACCCTAAGTCTTGGGTCAAAGTGGATCGCCGCTGGTCATGGCAGAATTGCCGGGACGGCTGAGCAGTAGACTCAAACACGCCGCCGCCAGTGCGAACACTGTCATCAGCGCGCCGACCAGTGGCGTGATTTCCAGGCTGCCACGGGCAATCACCACGCCACCAAGCGCAGCGCCCAACGCCACGCCAAGGTGCATCGCCGATGTGTTGATCCCGACATTCGCCTCGCCAGCTTCGGGTGCGCTGTGCAGCAGGTAGTTTTGCACCACTGGCGAGATGGTCCAGCTCAACGCCATCCATACGGCGTACAACGCCAGAAAGCTGAAAAGCGAGGTTGTGGCCCACGGCAGCATCGCCATCACCACGGTGAACAGTGCGGGAATCAATACCAGCGCACGTCTGAACCCCAGGCGATCCGACAGCCAGCCACCGCAAAAGCCGCCGCTGATCGCCGCCAGACCGAAATACAAATAGAGATAACTCAGCGAAACACCTTCGATGCCCATGGTTTTCTGCACGTAGGGCGCCAGATAGGCGAACAGCACGAAATGTCCGGTCAGCAGTAACACCGACACCAGTTGTGCCAGCAGCAGTTTCGGAATGACCAATTGTCGGCAGTAATCGAGCAGCGACAGTGGCGGGCGGCTGGCGAACGTCGGCAAAGTCGCCCGCAGCAAAACGGCAATCACCAGCGCCAATGCCCCGAGCAGCAGAAACGGCGCGCGCCAACTGATCGCCTCGCTCAGGGCAATCCCCAGCGGAATTCCCAGCACCAGCGAACCGCTGATGCCCATGAACACGATGCCAATCGCCCGTCCGCGCAATCGCGCATCCACCAGCGAAGCGGACAGGGTCGAAGCCAACACCACCACCAGCGCACAACTGGCGGCGCTGATGATCCGGCAGACCAGCAGCATCCAGTAATCCACTGCCAGTCCCGAACCGAGATTACCCACGGCAAACGTCAGCAACGCATAGATCAGCAACGTCCGCCGTTCGACCCGTGCGGTAAACGACAGCAACGGCGCAGCACACAAGGCAAACGTCAGGGAAAACACCGCCGTCAGTTGCCCGGCAGCACTCAGGCTGACCCCAAGCTCTCGGGACAGTAGCGGCAAAATTCCGCCCACCAGATTTTCATCGATACCGGCCACGAACGCGGCGAGGGCGAGCAGGTAGATGCGAGGATTCATGGGCTATCAATGCGGGTGAAGTGGAGGGCGATGATGGCGGGGATGATGGTTGACTGGCAAGTCAGTAAAACGTTGTTGGATAAGTAAGTCGAAGCCTGCGGCAGTTATTCCGCAGGCTGTGATCGTTTTCCGAAACGCTAAAGCTGGAGCTGATTGGCCGTAATGCCGAACGCCGCGGCAATCTTCTCGCGTGTCGCCTTGCGTGGCTTGGCAACGGCTTCCTGCTGGGCGAACGCCGGTTGGGAAATACCCATGCGCCCGGCGACCTCTTCCTGGGTCAGGTTGAGGTGTTCGCGCCAGGCGCGGATCGGTGTCGCGCCGTCAACCATAAGGCTGACCACCTCATGGGGGATCAGATCGGGTTGTATCTTCTGCGCGACGTATTGTGCGTAGGGAATGACCACGAAAGCAGGTTTGCCCTCGGCATCATTGATAATTTGGATGTCAGTAGGTGCGTTCATCGCGTTTTTTGACCTCTTGAATACTGACCACTTTGATTGCGCCGTCCCAGTCGAACATGACCCGATAATTACCGACTCGCAGTCGGTACGCGAAGTCATGGCCCACCAATGCTTTGACGTTGCCCACATCAGGCATGTCAGCCAGCGCAGTGATGGCATCACGAACCTGACCCTGATGAGCGGAATGCAATTTAACGAGTTGCTTAACAGCCTTTCGAGTCCAGTGGATGCTGTTCATGGAAGAATATAAGTCTTTTATAAGATTTGCGAATCTTTACTTATATTTATCAAGTGGCCAATCAAAAATCATTGTCAGCATGTTGCTTGAAAGGCCCGTTATTTGGGCCTTTCAAACACAATCTGTAGGCGAGGTCAGAACACTGTGTAGGACGAAGGGCTTGCGGGCGTGAAAGCTAAAGGCGATTTCAGATTTCAGCGGGTTTTTCAGGACTATTCCTGCCCAATCGACTCCAAAAACTCCGACCGCTCATCACTCATCCGTGCCACACAATCGTTCTGCGCAATCTTGAATGCCTTGCTGCCTTCTGTCGCCGGGAAGGCTTCAACCGCACAGTCCGCATCCCGGGTCTTCAGCCACTGCTGCTGGGCGGTTTTCAGTTTGGTGGTGATGTCGGTCAGTTGTGCCGGGTTTTTGCCGTAGGCGGTTTGCATGCGTTCGGACAGGCTTTTGTAGTTGTCCTTGAGCAGGTCTTCGGCGGTGGTGCGGCTGTAGGTCGAGCATTCCAGGGTCTGCACGTCGTTTTCGACGGCGTCGCAGGGGTTGTTGTCGTCAGACTCGTCGGCGGCGTGTACGCCGGTCGCAATCAGTGCCAAAGCCAGGAAGATCGATTTCATTGATGTCGCCGCTCTAAACCGGTGAAGTTCCATTGATGCGGCGAATTCTGGCTCATGATCGCGGGCTTGAACAGGTGGCCGGTCGGGTGGCTTGGCGACCCTTTGTCGCGGATTGACGCTTTCGGCAATTCCCCTGTCGTTTTTGCACCCGGTCGCCCCTGCACCGAGGCATATGCTGGCCCCAAAGCGCCGGCAGACGATTCGGCGCATGAATCGCCAATAAGGGGACGCCTGATGAGCCCAGCCGAATTACACGCCGACTGCATCGTTATCGACGGTCTGATCATTGCCAAATGGAACCGCGAGCTGTTCGAAGACATGCGCAAGGGCGGCCTGACGGCGGCCAACTGCACCGTGTCGGTGTGGGAAGGCTTTCAGGCGACCGTGAACAACATCGCTGCCAGCCAGAAGCAGATCCGCGAAAACAGCGACCTGGTGATTCCGGTGCGCACCACTGCCGACATCCGCAAGGCCAAGGAGCAGGGCAAGACCGGCATCCTCTTCGGCTTCCAGAATGCTCACGCGTTTGAAGACCAGATCGGCTATGTCGAGGTGTTCAAGCAACTCGGCGTCGGCATCGTGCAGATGTGCTACAACACCCAGAATCTGGTCGGCACCGGTTGCTACGAGCGTGACGGCGGCCTGTCGGGTTTCGGTCGCGAAATCGTCGCCGAGATGAACCGCGTTGGCGTGATGTGCGACCTGTCCCACGTCGGCTCCAAGACGTCCGAAGAAGTCATCCTCGAATCGAAAAAACCGGTGTGCTATTCCCACTGCCTGCCGTCGGGTCTCAAAGAGCACCCGCGCAACAAGTCCGATGAAGAGCTGAAATTCATCGCCGACCACGGCGGTTTCGTCGGCGTGACCATGTTCGCGCCGTTCCTCGCCAAAGGCATCGATTCGACCATCGACGACTACGCCGAAGCGATCGAATACACCATGAACCTCGTCGGTGAAGACGCGATCGGCATCGGCACTGACTTCACTCAGGGTCATGGCCAGGACTTCTTCGAATACCTGACCCACGACAAGGGCTACGCCCGCCGTCTGACCAGCTTCGGCAAGATCATCAACCCGCTGGGCATCCGCACCGTCGGCGAGTTCCCGAACCTGACTGAAACCCTGCTCAAGCGCGGCCACTCCGAACGAGTGGTGCGCAAGATCATGGGCGAAAACTGGGTCAACGTCTTGAAAGACGTCTGGGGCGAATAACGCTTTCTCGAGACCGCCGCCGATCTGCCCCCTCTCCCTCTGGGAGAGGGCTGGGGTGAGGGTTGCGGCCACCACTGAATTCAAATTTTTCTGGAGTTAAGTTTCCATGGCCAAGATCGCCCCGCAATTGCCAATCGAAGTCGACAGCGAAACCGGTGTCTGGACCTCCGACGCCCTGCCGATGCTGTATGTGCCGCGTCATTTCTTCGTCAACAACCACATGGGCATCGAGGAAGTTCTGGGCGCCGACGCCTACGCCGAAATCCTCTACAAGGCCGGCTACAAGTCCGCCTGGCACTGGTGCGAGAAAGAAGCCGAATGCCACGGCCTGGAAGGCGTCGCGGTGTTCGAACACTACATGAAGCGCCTGTCGCAACGCGGCTGGGGCCTGTTCAAGATTCAGGACATCGATCTCGACAAAGGCACTGCCAGCGTCAAGCTCGAACACTCGGCGTTCGTCTACGTCTACGGCAAGGTCGGGCGCAAGGTTGACTACATGTTCACCGGTTGGTTTGCCGGCGCCATGGACCAGATTCTTGAAGCGCGTGGCAGCAAGATCCGCACCGTGGCCGAGCAAGTCTACGGTGGCTCCGAAGAGGGCCACGACGACGGCCTGTTCACCGTCAAGCCGTTGTAAGTCGAGGAACCCGCCATGGCTTTCGAAGCAATGTTCCAGCCGATCCAGATCGGCAAACTGACCATCCGCAACCGCGTGCTCAGTACCGCGCACGCCGAGGTCTACGCGACCGACGGCGGCATGACCACCGACCGCTACGTCAAATATTACGAAGAGAAAGCCAAGGGCGGCATTGGCCTGGCGATTTGCGGCGGCTCCTCCAGCGTGGCCATCGACAGCCCGCAAGGCTGGTGGAAATCGGTGAACCTGGCGGACGACCGGATCATTCCGCACTTCCAGAATCTGGCCGACGCCATGCACAAGCATGGCGCCAAGATCATGATTCAGATTACCCACATGGGTCGTCGCTCGCGCTGGGATGGCGAGCACTGGCCGACCTTGCTGTCGCCGTCGGGCATCCGCGAACCGGTGCACCGTGCGACCTGCAAAACCATCGAGCCGGAAGAAATCTGGCGGGTGATCGGCAACTACGCCACTGCGGCAGCGCGGGCCAAGGCCGGTGGTCTGGACGGCGTCGAACTGTCGGCGGTGCACCAGCACATGATCGACCAGTTCTGGAGTCCGCGCGTCAACAAACGTACTGACGAATGGGGCGGCAGCTTCGAGAACCGCATGCGTTTCGGTCTCGAAGTGCTCAAGGCTGTGCGCAAGGAAGTCGGCGACGATTTCTGCGTCGGCATCCGTCTGTGCGGTGACGAGTTCCACCCGGACGGCTTGTCCCACGAGGACATGAAACAGATCGCCAAGTATTACGACGACACCGGCATGCTCGACTTCATCGGTGTGGTCGGCTCGGGTTGCGACACCCACAACACCCTGGCCAACGTTATCCCGAACATGAGTTATCCACCGGAGCCGTTTCTGCATTTGGCGGCCGGTATCAAGGAAGTGGTCAAGGCCCCGGTGCTGCACGCGCAGAACATCAAGGACCCGAACCAGGCCACACGGATTCTGGAAGGTGGTTACGTCGACATGGTCGGCATGACCCGCGCGCACATCGCTGACCCGCACCTGATCGCCAAGATCAAGATGGGCCAGATCGATCAGATCAAACAATGTGTCGGCGCCAACTACTGCATCGACCGTCAATATCAGGGTCTGGATGTGCTGTGCATTCAGAACGCCGCGACCTCCCGTGAATACATGGGCGTGCCGCACATCATCGAGAAATCCACCGGCGTAAAACGCAAAGTGGTGGTGGTCGGTGCCGGCCCTGCCGGGATGGAAGCGGCTCGCGTGGCCGCCGAACGTGGCCACGACGTAACCCTGTTCGAGAAGAAAGAATTTATCGGAGGGCAGATCACTACCGCATCGAAAGCCCCGCAGCGTGACCAGATTGCCGGCATCACTCGCTGGTTCCAGCTGGAGCTGGCGCGGTTGAAAGTCGACCTGCGTCTGGGCACAGCGGCGGATGCGCCGACCATCATGGACTTGCGTCCGGACGTGGTGGTGCTGGCCGTCGGCGGGCATCCGTTCCTTGAGCAGAACGAACACTGGGGCGCCGCCGAAGGGCTGGTGGTCAGCAGTTGGGATGTGCTCGACGGCAAAGTTGCGCCGGGCAAGAACGTGCTGGTCTACGACACCATTTGCGAGTTCACCGGGATGTCGGTTGCCGACTTCCTTGCCGACAAGGGCAGCCAGGTCGAGATCGTCACCGACGACATCAAACCGGGCGTGGCCATCGGCGGTACGTCGTTCCCGACCTACTACCGCAGCATGTACCCGAAAGAAGTGATCATGACCGGCGACATGATGCTGGAGAAGGTCTATCGCGAAGGCGACAAACTCGTCGCGGTGCTGGAGAACGAATACACCGGCGCCAAAGAGGAGCGAGTGGTCGATCAAGTGGTGGTGGAAAACGGCGTGCGTCCGGACGAAGAGCTGTATTACGGGCTCAAGGACGGTTCGCGCAACAAGGGCCAGATCGACATCGAAGCCTTGTTCGCGATCAAGCCGCAGCCATCGCTGAGCGAGCCGGGTGACGGTTACTTGCTGTTCCGCATCGGCGACTGCGTGGCCCAGCGCAATACACACGCGGCGATCTACGACGCCCTCAGACTGTGTAAAGACTTCTGACGGCTTGCACATAACCCTGTGGGAGCGGGCTTGCCCGCGAAAGCGGTGGATCAGTCAATGCAACGGTGACTGACAGAATGCATTCGCGGGCAAGCCCGCTCCCACAGGGACCGAGTAAGGCATCTCGACCTGCAAGACCCGAGGTCTTTGGGAGCTTCACCTATGTTGAACACCCTTCTTCCAATCCTGTTGTTCGCAGCCCTGGGCCTTGGTGTCCTCGGCGCGTTGCGGCGGGTGGCCATGTGGCGTCGGGGCCGGGCCTCGAAGGTCGATCTGATCGGCGGCCTGCTGGCCATGCCCAAGCGTTACATGGTCGATCTGCACCATGTGGTGGCGCGGGACAAATACATCGCCAACACCCACGTCGCCACGGCGGGCGGGGCGGTGGCGTCGATTGTGCTGGCGATTCTGGTGCACGGTTTCGGCCTGCATAACCGCATCCTTGGCTACGCCTTGCTGCTGATGTCGGCGGTGATGTTTGTCGGCGCGATTTTCGTTTACCTGCGTCGGCGCAACCCGCCAGCGCGGCTGTCGAAAGGCCCGTGGATGCGTCTGCCGAAAAGCCTTATGGCGTTCTCGGTATCGTTCTTTCTGGTGACGTTGCCAGTGGCCGGCATTCTTCCAGAAAACTTCGGCGGCTGGCTGGTCGCGGCGATTCTCGGGATCGGTGTGCTGTGGGGCGTGTCGGAATTGTTCTTCGGCATGACCTGGGGCGGGCCGATGAAGCACGCCTTTGCCGGTGCCCTGCATCTGGCCTGGCACCGTCGCGCCGAGCGCTTCAATGGCGGCCGTTCCACCGGTTTGAAACCGCTGGACCTCAACGATCCCACCGCACCACTCGGCGTGGAAAAACCCAAGGATTTCACCTGGAATCAACTGCTCGGTTTTGACGCCTGCGTGCAGTGCGGCAAGTGCGAAGCTGCGTGCCCGGCGTTCGCTGCTGGCCAGCCGCTGAACCCGAAGAAGCTGATTCAGGACATGGTCGTCGGCCTCGCTGGCGGCACTGATGCCAAATTCGCCGGTAGCCCTTACCCCGGCAAACCCATCGGCGAACACAGCGGCAATCCGCATCAACCGATCGTCAACGGTCTGGTCGATGCCGAAACCCTGTGGTCGTGCACCACCTGCCGCGCCTGCGTCGAGGAATGCCCGATGATGATCGAGCACGTCGATGCCATCGTCGACATGCGCCGGCACCTGACCCTGGAAAAAGGCGCAACCCCGAACAAGGGCGCCGAAGTTCTGGAGAACCTGATCGCCACTGACAACCCGGGCGGTTTTGCACCGGGCGGGCGGATGAACTGGGCGGCGGATTTGAATCTCGACCTGCTCAGCGAAAAGAAATCCACCGACGTGCTGTTCTGGGTGGGTGACGGCGCGTTCGACATGCGCAACCAACGCACCTTGCGCGCGTTCGTCAAAGTGCTGAAAGCCGCCAAAGTCGACTTCGCAGTGCTCGGTCTCGAAGAACGCGACAGCGGCGACGTGGCCCGGCGTCTGGGGGATGAAGCGACGTTCCAGTTGCTCGCCAAACGCAACATTCAGACCCTGGCCAAATACAGTTTCAACCGCATCGTCACCTGCGATCCGCACAGTTTTCATGTGTTGAAAAACGAGTATGGCGCCTTCGACGGCAACTACCTGGTGCAGCACCACAGCACCTACATGGCGGAAATCATCCAGGCCGGCGCGCTGAATCTCGGTCAGCACAAAGGCAACAGCGTGACCTACCACGATCCTTGCTACCTCGGCCGTTACAACGGCGAATACGAGGCGCCGCGTGAAGTGCTGCGCGCCCTCGGTATCGAAGTGAAAGAGATGCAACGTTCCGGTTTTCGTTCGCGCTGCTGCGGCGGTGGTGGCGGGGCGCCGATCACCGACATTCCGGGCAAACAACGGATTCCCGATATGCGTATGGACGACATCCGCGAGACCGGCGCCGAGTTGGTGGCGGTGGGTTGTCCACAGTGCACGGCGATGCTCGAAGGCGTAGTCGAACCGCGTCCGTTGATCAAAGACATCGCCGAACTGGTGGCCGACGCGCTGCTCGAAGATGCTGCGCCGAGCAAGCCTGTCACGCCGGCCAAACGTGAACCTGCGGAGGCCCACTGATGAGCGACATTATCCGCCGCGACCCGCGCGCCGAATGGATTGCCCGCAATCGTCTGCATCCGCTGCACGCGGCGATGCAACCGGCGCAACACAGCTGGATGGGCCCGAACGGCGTCATCCGCAAGAATCTGCACGGGATTGGTTTCATCGGCCCCAACGGCATCAAGCGTATCGACCGCAGCGGCGCGCAACAGGGCGGGGCGGTCAAACGTTCGGCTGCTGTGGAAGTGCAATTGCCGCTGCATCAGGTGCCGGCGCCGGCGTTCTACATCTGCGTGGTGCCGGATATGGTCGGCGGTCGCTTGAGCAGTCACGACCGCGATCTGCTTGGCCTCGCTCATCAACTGGCCGGCAACGACGGCGCGGTACTGGCCGTGGTCTTCGGTGAACACAAGGAAAGCAGCTTCGCCAATGCTGGCGTCGATCGCCTGTTGGTGCTCGATGGCGAAGAGTTCAGCGGTTATGCACCGGAACAACGAGTGCAGGGTTTGCGCGCTGTGGATAACCAGTTCAACCCGCGTCACTGGCTGCTGCCGGACAGCCGCAGCGGTGGCGGCGAACTAGGTCGTCGTTTTGCCGCTGCACTGGGCGAACGCCCGGCGACTCGCGTGTGGCAAGTCAAAGATCAAGAGTGCATCGGCCGTGCCGGTGCGGGTCTGCAAGACCTGGCACGACCGGTTGCGCGGCTGATTCTGGCCTCGGCCGAGTGCGCCGAACCGGTCAGCGAAACCCGTCACGAAGCACTGCCGGTGGAGTTATCCACAAGCGTCGCACGCAGCCTGTCGCGGATCGAGGATCTCGGTGCGGTGGCCGTCGACCCGGCGGCGATTCCGATGGCCGAGGCCGAGTTCATTTTCTCCGGCGGCAACGGCGTCAAGGACTGGGCACTGTTCCACGAAACTGCCGCAGCACTGGGCGCCACCGAAGGCGCTTCGCGGGTGGCGGTGGACGACGGCTTCATGGCTCGCGACCGTCAGGTCGGCGCGTCCGGCACTTGGGTCACCGCACGGGTTTACGTGGCGGTGGGGATTTCCGGGGCGATCCAGCATCTGCAAGGCATTGGTGCCTGCGACAAGGTGGTGGCAATCAACCTCGATCCGGGTTGCGACATGATCAAGCGGGCCGACCTGTCGGTGATCGGCGAAAGCGCGGAGATTCTTCAAGCCTTGATCGCGGCGGTAGCGGCTTACCGCAACGACGCCAAGCGCGATGCGGCTTAAGGGAAGGAAAGGGTTATGAGCACGAACATCATCAGCCTCGTCTCCATCGGCGCCCACCCGACATCGGGCCGGCCACGCCGCGCCGAACAGGATGCGCGCGCCGTGGAACTGGGCCTGCAACTGGCTGGGGATAACCTGCAAGTGCTGCACGCCGGCGACGTTGCGGAGCCGGCGTTGCGCGCTTATCTGGGCATGGGCCTGGAGCAACTGCATGTGCTGGAGCAACCGGCTGGGGCCGATGCCTTGCCAGCGCTGACTGCGTATCTGCGCGAGGCCGGCGCACAAGTGGTGCTGACCGGTAGCCAGGCGGAAACCGGTGAAGGCTCGGGGATGTTGCCGTTCCTGCTCGCCGAAAGCCTCGGTTGGCCGTTGGTGGTCGGGCTGGCACAGGTCGAGTCGATCAGCGACGGTTCGGCGCTGGTGCTGCAAGCCTTGCCGCGCGGGCAGCGGCGGCGGTTGAAGGTGAAGCTGCCTTTCCTGGCGACTGTGGATAACGCCGCACCCAAGCCTCGGCAGAGTGCCTATGGGCCAGCACGGCGCGGCGTGTTGAATGCCGAAGATGTGGAAGTGCTGGACGACGAATTGCTCGTGGTAGCGACATTGCAACCAGCGAAGCCACGGCCGAAGCGGTTGAAAGTGATCAAGGCTAAAAGCGGCGCTGATCGGATGAAGGCTGCTACGGCCAAGGCCAGTGCAGGCGGGGGGCAAGTGTTGAAAGGCGTCTCCGCGATGGTCGGGGCTGAAGCCATCCTCAAGTTGTTGATCGAAGAAGGCGTGGTTCGGTGAGTCAATTGACCGCCTTGTTCGAGTCTACCAGTTACAACTAACGCAAAATTATTTTAGAAGAACAGCTATTAAAGTCGACGGTTATATAGCTAATCATTTGCTGTGACTGTCAGTTCTGACAGTAGGAAAAAAGTAGGAGCATGGTGCAATCTGTCTAACGACTCGGCAAGAAATGCTGAGTAAGGCAGAGGGTATGGAAATGGTGGATTTGAGCGCTGGAATAATGTCGGGAAGCAGTGCGCAGGCGGTAGATATTCCTCTTGAAGGGAATCCTCAGGATATTGTCGTCAATAAAAGCGGGTCTATTGCTTACGTTGCTAATTGGTCCTCCAAGAGTCTGGATTTTGTCGATCTTGAATCAAAGTCGCTCATCAGGTTTGTTGAAGTGGGAGACTTTCCCAAAAGTCTGGTTCTGAATAAAGACGAGTCTCGCCTCTACGGATGCACTGAAACGTCGGTTTTCTATGTGGATACCGCTGACTACAGCGTTCAACACATTAATGGGCTTCCAGGTCCGCGTGGTTTGGCTTTCAGCCCGGACGAAACATTTTTTTATGTCGGTGTTGCGGACTATTCGAAGGACTCTGCCGCCCGGGGAGAACCATTTGAAAGCTTGTACGTTATAAACACTCTCACGGATGAGATTGAAAAGAAGGTTGTTGGACCAGGTGTTACAAATCTAGTGGTCCGCCAGGGCGGATCAAGGGTATTTGTTGCGACTTACAATGAGAGTAGCGTTACAGCGGTTGATCTCAATACCTCTGTTGTCACTCCTGTTTTGGAAACTCAATGGCCTGCGGTAATTGCCATGGACTCGGCTAGAGCATTGGTATATGTAGGTGGGGGTGAGGAGATTTCCGTCTTTGACGCATTGACTCAAAATGTGGTGGTTCGACACCCTGTTGCGAATTCAAGATCCATCGTATTCAACGAGTCAGGCACATTGTTCTATGCTTCGATAGTTTTTCCCTCGGGAATATCAATCGTCAACGCGAAAACCGGAATTGTTGTAGAAAACATCAACATTTCATCCAAAGCACTTGCTACCAACTATACGAAGCAATTTCTTTATTCTGTGGAATTTGGCGGTATTTCGATTTTTCCGTTAAGGCTGCGGACGTAGTTGTCATGATGGTTTCAAACGCGGATTAAAACAACGCTCAAGCCATAAGGAGTCAAGTGAATGACCGTTGAGTTTCGACCGGCCCGGCGCACGGATGCGCGCGATATTGCGCGTTTGTTTCAGATCTCCTCGGAGGGCGCCTCGGATTACATCTGGAGCCAATTGGCGGAGCCGGGCGAGGCGTTGCTCGATGTCGGTGAGCGGCGCTATGCCCGCGAAGATGTCGATTTTTCCTGGCAGAACTGCCTGATCGCCGAAGCCGAGGGCCGCGTCGTCGGCATGATGCACAGCTACGTCATGCGCGAAGATCCAGACCCGACACCGCCTACCGACCCCGTGCTGGCACCTTACGCCGACATGGAAGTGCCGGACACGCTGTACATCTCCAGCCTCGCGTTGCACGAGGGCTGGCGCAATAAAGGCCTCGGGGTGCAATTCCTTCAGCACGCGCAAAACCGCGCCGACAGTCTGCGACTCAATGGCCTGAGCCTGATCGACTACGCCGCCAATACCGGTGCCCGACGTTTCTACGAGCGCCATGGCTTTGCAATCGTCAAAACCTGCCAGGTCGTGCCGCATCCGATGATTGCGGTAACCGGCGAGGCCTATCTGATGCACCGGCGTTGAGCGAACGCTGTTTACCCACAATCCCTGTTGGTCGATCTGTGGATAACGTGTTCGTCCCTCGCTGTACGCCACGTCAATCAGGCCTCTCAGCCCGAAGATCAAAAAACTACCAGCCTAAGTGGCGGTTTTTTCGGGCTTTTTTCCCCAGGCTAATAACGAAGTTGCCCCCAATCTCTGTTGGCGCTTCTGTGGATAAGATGTTCGCTATCTTCTGTAGGTCATATAAACCGTGGCTTTCAGGCATTTGTTTGATTTTTGATCAATTACGTCTTTTTACACATGAAACTCCGCGAAACGCCCGATTTATCAAGCCCTCCAGCGTTTTTCCACAGAGCACCTGAAGTTACCCCCGAACTCTGTTGGCGCTTCTGTGGATAAGGTGTTTGCCATCCTCTACAGGCCATATAAAACGTGCCTTACAGAGTTGTGATCAAAAAACACTCAATCACTCGACAAAACCCTGCTTCTGGATAAGTCACGGTTTTTCTTCGTAAATCAGCCACTTATTTTGCAACTCATCCACAGTTGTCCCCATTTGCTGTGGGTGGCTCTGTGGATAAGTTGTTTGCCAAACCGTGCAAGCCCCGCCAGGCATAGTCCAAATGGCAATTGGTCACATTTCATACAGTTCTAAATGGTTGCCTTGACTTCAATCCAGCGCCTGTCTTCACTGCAATGGCACAAGGACAGCCGTTACTTATCCACATCTGGTTCTGGGAGAACGCATGATGGATAGCCGCCCACATCGCCCGCCCCCCTCGCCACGCAAGCGCACGTTACGCCGTGCCGCCAATCAGCACGCTCGTCTGTAGTCCGCCAGTTCTGCCCAACGCTGTGCTGTCGCCGGGTTCGCCCCGGAGGCCAGGTGCTCGTTCGCCCATTGATTGCAGGCAACCGCAGAGTTGCCGCATCAGCCTGAGAAAGGATCAGTCTCATGACACGCATCGCAACGCCCATCAGTGATATCAAGGAACACTACGACGTGATTGTCATCGGCTCCGGGTATGGCGGCGGCATTGCCGCGTCGCGCCTGTCCCGCGCCGGTAAACGTGTGTGTTTGCTGGAGCGGGGGAGAGAAATCCAGCCCGGCGAATACCCCAACACCATGATCGCCGCGACTGAAGAACTGCAGGTTCACGATCCCGAAGGCCATATCGGCTCGCGCACCGGTTTGTTCGACTTGCACGTCAACGCGCAGCAGAACGTGGTGGTTGGCTGCGGCCTCGGCGGCACGTCGTTGATCAACGCCAACGTGGCTCTGGAACCGGAACCCGGCGTGTTCGATGATCCGCGCTGGCCGCAAGCTGTGCGTGAACATCGCGACACTCTGCTCAAGGACGGTTATGCCCGGGCCCGCGAGATGCTCAAACCCAATCCCTACCCGAGCACCGCGCCGAATCTGCCCAAGCTCGACGCCAACCGCAAGTCGGCGGATTACCTCAAGCAGGGTGCGCATTTCTATACGCCGCCGATCAACGTGAACTTCGACAAACTGCCGAACAACATCAACCACGTCGGCGTCGAACAATTGCCGTGCAACCAGTGCGGCGACTGCGTGTCGGGCTGTAACAACAAGGCCAAGAACACCACGCTGATGAACTATCTGCCGGACGCGTGGAACCATGGCGCAGAAATTTTCTGTCAGGCCGAAGTGCGACATCTGGAGTGCGACGGCGATGGCTGGATCGTGCACTTCCAGACCCTGGACAGTGGTCGCGAACTGTTCTCGGCGCCGACGCTGTTTGTGAAAGCCGACATCGTTGTGGTCTCTGCCGGTACCCTCGGCTCGACTGAAATCCTCCTGCGTTCAGAGGCCAAGGGTCTGGTGATGTCCGGGCAGCTCGGCGAGAACATGAGCGGCAACGGCGACATCCTCGGCTTCGGCCACAACTGCGAGCAGACCATCAACGGCATCGGTTTTGGCGCGCACTCGGCCAAGGAACTGCAACCGGTTGGCCCGTGCATCACTTCGGTGATCGACATGCGCACCGAAGGTGACTGGCGCAGTCGCATGGTCATCGAGGAAGGCTCGATCCCCGGCGCGCTGGGTCGGCCGATGGTGCCGGCGATGGCCGGGTTCGCCGAGATGATCGGTGTGGCCACCGACGACACGTTCAGCGGCAAGTTGAAGTACAAGGAACGCGAGGCGGAAAGCTTTCTGCGTGGCCCGTATTTCGGTGCGCTGCACAACATGCAGACGTACCTGATCATGAGCCACGACAGTGGTCAGGGGCGGATGGTGCTCGACAGCAAAGATCAGTTGCGTATCGACTGGCCGGGTGTCGGCGACCAGGAAAACTTCAAACTCGGTAACGCGCGTCTGCAGCAAAGCACCAAAGCGCTCGGTGGTGTGTGGGTCGAGAATCCGATCTGGACCAAACTGCTCAAGCACAGCATCGTCTCGGTGCATCCGCTGGGCGGTTGCGTGATGGGTGAAGACGCGGCGCAAGGCGTGGTCAACCACAAAGGGCAGGTGTTCAGCGGCGCCAGTGGCACTGACGTATACGCCAGTCTGTACGTGACCGATGGCGCGGTGATTCCGACCTCGCTGGCGGTCAATCCGCTGCTGACCATCTCCGCCGTGAGCGAGCGCAACATGGGCCTGCTGGCCGCCGACCGTGGCTGGCAGATCGATTACACGTTGCCGTCGGCACCGCGCAAACAAGTCGCGCCGCCGACCCTCGGCGTCCAGTTCACCGAAACCATGAAGGGCTATTTTTCTCGCGCCTTCACTGCTGCGCAAAGCACCGATCTGAAGATCTACGAAGCCGCCGCCACACGCGGCGAAGCGGACAATTCGCCAATAGATTTCACCCTGACCATTACCGCTGCCGACATGAACCGGATGATCAAGGAGCCGGAACATGCCGCCACTATCGTCGGTACGGTGACCGCTCCGGCGCTGTCGGCGAAACCGCTGACGGCGAGCAATGGCGTGTTCAATCTGTTCGAGCAATTCGACCAGCAAGTCGATACGCGGCACATGAAGTACGACATGAAACTGACCGCCGAGGACGGCCAGGACTATTTCTTCAGCGCCTTCAAAACCGTGCCCGAGGACAACGGCGTGCTGAATATCTGGCACGACACCAGCACGTTGTACGTGACGCTGTATCGCGGGCCGGACAAGACTGGCGAGGTGATTGGTTCGGGCGTGATGCACATTCATCCGACTGATTTCGCCAAACAGATGACCACCATGAAAGTCCTCAATGCGCGCAACGAGCGTGAGCGCATCGAGGGGCTGGCACGGTTCGGCAAGTTCTTCGCCGGGATTCTCTGGGAGAGTTACGGCGGTGTGTTTGCCGGGGATATCTACTTCAATCCGGATGCCCCGCCACGGCTGAAACGGCCGCTGGATGCGCCGGTGCCAGCGGTGCATTTCTTCCCCACCGAGGACGGCGTGGAATTGCGCCTGACGCGTTATCAGGCCGGTAGCAAAGGCCCGGTGATGCTGGTGCATGGTTTGGGCGTCGGCTCGAATATCTTTTCCACCGATACCATTCAGACCAACCTGCTGGAGTATCTGTGCAAGCACGACTACGACGTCTGGCTGCTGGATTTTCGCGTGAGCATTCTGCTGCCGGCGAGCAAGAAGGAGTGGAACGGCGACCAGATCGCCCAATACGACTTCAAGGCTGCCATTACGCAGATTCAGCAGCAAACCAACGCCAAAGATGTGCAGTGCGTGGTGCATTGCTATGGCGCGACGACGTTCTTCATGTCGATGCTGGCGGGGCTGCAAGGCGTGCGCTCGGTGGTCTGCTCGCAAATTGCTGCTGATACGGTGGTCGCCACGGCCACAGGGTTGAAGGCTGGTTTGCACTTGCCGGGAGTGCTCGATGCCATCGGCGTGAAGTCGATGACAGCCTATGCCGACAGCAAGGAAAACTGGTTCAACAAACTTTACGACAAGGCCCTCAACGGCTACGCAAGGATCGAAGCCCAGGGCTATTGCAGCAATCCGGTGTGCCACCGCATCACCTTCATGTACGCCTCGTTGTACCGCCACGACACCCTCAACGAAACCCTGCACGACAACCTGCATGAGTTGTTCGGCGAATCGAATATCGAGACGTTCGAGCATCTGGCGCTGATCGTGCGCAAAGGGCATCTGGTGAATTTCAAAGGCGAGGATGTGTACATGCCGTACTTTGATCGGCTGACCATGCCGATCTGCTTTATCAGCGGTGCGGAGAACCAGTGCTATCTGCCGGAAAGCACGCTGAAGACCTACCAGCGGGTTTGCGACATGCACGGGCCGGAGCGTTACAGCCGGCATGTGGTGCCGGGCTACGGCCACATTGACTGCATGTTCGGCAAGAACGCGGTGGTCGATGTCTATCCGATCATCCTTGAACACCTGGAGAAAACTGCCCTCGGCTGACAGAAGTTACTGAATGTTGTGCTGAGGAGATCCTCTGTGGTGAGGGGATTTATCCCCGTTGGGTCGCGAAGCGGCCCTAAAACCAGCCAGTGCGGTGTATCTGAAGAACCGTAGGTGGTGGTTTTGCGGCTGCTGCGCAGCCGAACGGGGATAAATCCCATCGCCACTGGAGGCATTGCAGGTTGGTGATTAGAAGGAAATGGATGACATGGATACCTACATCCGCTGGTTCCAACGTTTCATCTGGATCGGCATTGCGATGAACATGGTGTTTGCGATCCCGGCGTTGTTTATGCCGGGATTGCTGACATCGGTGGTCGGCCTGCCGCCGCAACTCTCCGATCCGTGGCTGGAAAACGCCGGGATGCTGCTGGTCGGCATCAGCGTGTTTTACATGCCCTCGGGTTTCAACGCGCCGCGCTACGTGGTGCACTCCTGGTTGTGCGTGCTGACGCGGCTGATCGCCGTGGCGTTCTGGATTTACCTGATCAACACCAGCATTCAGGGTTCGGTGTTTGTACCGATGCTGATGGGTGATCTGAGCTTCTTCCTGATCCTCGGCATTCTCTTGTACCTCGGCACCACGCCCGAGAACCGACCGCTGGCGTTGCTGTGCAATGGCTGGCGCGAATGGAAAGCGGCGTGGGCGCGACACTGGCAAAGCCACGCCTTCAAGGTCGGCACTCTGGTTGTGCTGGCGGTGCTGGGTTTCATCGGCTACAAAACCTGGTATCAGATGCTGCGCGTGGTACCCGAGCAGGAATACGCCTCCGACGAAGATCACTACAAATACGCCGCCATCGGCCTCGGGATCGAAGCGCGAATTCCGTATTACCTGTTCGCCGTGCTGCCGCAACTGTGCCCGGAAAAGATGCCAAAACCCGGTGGCTGGGAAGTCTTCGGTTTCCTCTACGAGAACGGCAAGGACTTGCCCATCGGCATGGCCAAGCGGCAGATCGGCTACCCGACCGTGGAGCCCAATTGTGCGCTGTGCCATACCGGCTCCTATCGGGCCAATGCCAGCGAGGTTGCGGTGAATGTGCCGAGTGCGCCGGCCAATACCTTGCAGCTACAGGCCTTCCAGTGGTTCGCCTACGATTGCGCCAGCGATCCAAAATTCACCACCGACGCGGTGATGACCGCGATCAACAGCAAGTTCCAGCTGGGCTTTTTCGAAAAGCTCTACAACCGCTACCTGATCATGCCGATGGCGAAAAGTGCGCTGCTCAAGCAGAAACAAGCCTACGCCTGGCAGAAGCTGCGCCCGCAACAAGGGCCGGGGCGCACCGATACGTTCAACCCGACGAAAATGGTGGTGTTCGGCTTCCCGGATGACTCGACCATCGGCACTGTCGATCTGCCGCAAGTGTGGAACCAGAAACCCCGGGAATCGATGTACCTGCACTGGGACGGCAATAACAACAAGATTCACGAACGCAACTACGCCGCCGCAATGGCCGTCGGTGCGACCCCGGAATCAGTGTTGCCGCCGAGTTTCAACCGTGTGACCAACTGGCTGCTTGGGCACAAAGCGCCGGCGTGGCCGTGGGCGCTGGATCAGGCCAAGGTCGCGCAGGGCAAGCCGATCTGGGACAAAAACTGCGCCGGTTGCCATGATTTTGGTCGCGCCGACACCGGTCAGGTCACCACCAATATCGATCAGCTCGGCACCGATCCGCATCGGCTGGACTCGTTCACCGTCGGCCTGGTTGCCGCGTTCCACACCTTCAAAAAACCGCCGTTCGACTTCGGTGCCTATCGCAAGACCCAGAGCTACAGCAACACGCCAACCGACGGCATCTGGCTGCGTGCGCCGTACCTGCACAACGGCTCGGTGCCGACGTTGTGGGATTTGCTGCAACCGGAGGAAAAACGTCCACAGGTGTTCGTCACGGGTTCCGACGTCTACGACCCGGTCAACGTTGGTTTCGTCACCAGCGGCGCCCAGGCCAAAGCCTCGGCGGACTTCAAGTACGACACCCGACTTGAGGGCAACCACAACACCGGTCACCTGTATGGCACGACGCTGTCGGACGACGACAAACGCGCGCTGATTGAATTCATGAAAACCCTGTGAGCCCTTACGGATAGAGGATTACGCCATGTCACTGGTCAGTCATTGGGAACACGAGTACGACAAGGTCAAAGTGCGGATTCACGGCTTGTTCACGCGCATGGAAATGGCTTGGATGAAGCTCATCAGCGAGCTGGAGCCGCAGGAGTTCGAGGCGATCATCAAGCTGCTGCAGCGCGGTCACGATCAGGCGCAATACGTGCTGAAAAACGGCGAGTTGCCGGACGATGAACCGGCGGTGCCGTGGGAGTTGTCCCACGGTTTGTCGATCCTGCGCATCGGCAACGCCACGCCGTTGCCGCAATCGCCGGATGAACTGCAAACCCGAGTGCTGAAGGACGGCACGCTGCTCGGTTGCCGCAAATGGGAGCTGCTCGATCTGTTGTGGAGCGAGGCGCTGTTGAAGTGGATCGAAAACCTGCGGCATCACGCGACCTTCGGCACTGATCCGGCCGTGGTGCAAATGGAGCGCGACGTCACGCTGGCGATTGCCGGCGACTGGGGCACCGGTCCGTTCGACACCCATGCGCCAGCGGTGTCGGTGGCCAATCAGATGCAACTGGCGCAAGCCGATTTCACCGTGCATCTGGGCGATGTGTATTACGCCGGCAGCCACTCGCAGGAAGACGTCGACATGGCCGGTTGGCCGATGGGCACCCACGGATCGTTCACCCTCAATTCCAATCACGAGATGTACAGCGGCGCCCACGGTTATTTCAAGGAACTGGCCAAGCGTTTTCCCGGACAGCAGGGCACCAGTTATTTCGCGTTGATCAACGATGACTGGCTGGTGGTCGGGCTGGATTCGGCGTACGCCTCGGATGCGATGAATCTGTACATGGACGGCACGCTGAACGAGCCGCAGATCGTCTGGATGAAGGGCCTGCCGAAACGCAAAAAAATCATGGTGCTCAGTCATCACCAGGGTTTCGATATTTCCGGGCACAACAAGACCGCGCTGTATCAACCGGTGTGCGATGCACTCGGGCGCGAGCCGGATTATTGGTATTGGGGGCATCTGCACAACGGCATCGTCTATGCGCAGCAGGGCGGATTGCAGGCGCGGTGTGCCGGGCACGGGGCGATTCCCTATGGCACGACCAGTGAACTGAACGGGCATTCGCGGGTGCTGTGGTCGGAAACGCAGGATGCGCAGGACCCGGCTTACCCGCAGCGGGTGTTGAATGGGTACGCGAAGATCAGGTTGGTGGGGGAGGATATTTTTGAGGAGTTTATTGGTGAGGATGGATCGGTGAGGTGGTCATCCAAGTGAGGCGGTGAATGTAATGACGCCATCGCCAGCAGGCTGGCTCCCACAGTGGATCTCTGGTGCACAGAAGATCTCCTGTGGGAGCTAGCCTGCTAGCGATGCTTTTGCTTTTTAGCCCTGGACCGGGACGCCTTTGAGGTATGGCGCAGGCTCAGCCCCGAGGTTGTTCAGCAAACGCTCGCTGTACCAGTCGACGAAGTTGACCACACCAAACTCATAAGTCTTCGAGTACGGCCCAGGCTGGTAAGCCGTGGAGTTGATCCCGCGCTGGTTCTCTTCGGCCAGACGCCGATCCTGATCGTTGGTCGCGTCCCACACCTGGCGCATGCGTTCGACGTCGTAATCCACGCCTTCGACTGCATCCTTGTGCACGATCCATTTGGTGGTGACCATGGTTTCCTGCGCGCTGATCGGCCACACGGTGAAGACGATGATGTGGTCGCCCATGCAGTGGTTCCACGAGTGCGGCAGGTGCAGGATGCGCATCGAGCCGAGGTCCGGGTTCTTGATCCGGCCCATCAGTTTGGCGCAGCCCTGTTTGCCATCGAGGGTCATCGACACGGTGCCCTTGAGCAGCGGCATGCGCACGATGCGGTTGCGCAGGCCGAAACTGGCGTGAGCGTAAGGAATCTTCTCGGCTTCCCAGGCAGCGGCGGACGCGGCGACGTGATCCTTGAACGCCTGATCGGCGCGTGGATCGGTGACGTCGTCCCATTCCAGCAGGGTTTTCAGCAGCTCCGGGTGCGACGCGTTGCAGTGGTAGCACTCGCGGTTGTTTTCCAGCACCAGTTTCCAGTTGGCCTTTTCGAACAAGGTGGTCTGGATCGCCACCTTGGTGTTTTCCATGTCGTACGGTTCCATGTAATGGTTCAGCGTCGACAGGAAGTCATCAATCGCCGGCGGGTTTTCCGCCAGGCTGATGAAGATGTAACCGCCAGCAGTCTTCACGTTCACCGGTTTCAGGCCGTACTGCTTCATGTCGAAGTCGGCGCCCATTTCGGTGCCGGCGAACAACAGACGACCGTCCAGCTCATACGTCCACTGGTGGTAATGGCAGACCAGTTTGGCGACCTTGCCCTTGTCGCTGGTGCACAGGCGCGAGCCACGGTGGCGGCAAACGTTGTGGAACGCATGCACCACGCCGTCGGCGCCACGAATGACGATGATCGGGTTCTTGCCGATCTGCAGGGTGATGTAGTTGCCCTTGGCCGGGATCTCGCAGGTCATGCCGGCGATCAACCACTCTTTCTGAAAGATCTCCTGCATGTCGATATCGAACAGACGCTCATCGCTGTAGAACGGTTGTGGCAGCGAATACGTGCGTTCGCGCTCTTGCAGCATCTGTGCGGTGGCCTTGCGTGCGGGTTCCAGCGGATCGCCCAGGCTGATTTTTGCGGTGACGTCCATCGATGTGATCCTCAAGGCCATCTGCGTGGCCGGCGAAAGTGGCTAAACGGTAGTGCTACGCAAGGTGTAAAGAAATCGTCGTTGTCTGAGGCGGAGTGTGGGCCCGGCGCTGGGCGCAACCTTATCCATGGGCGACATGATGCAATCTGTTCCCGACGCGCAACCCCCGGTGGTTGGGGGCTGGTCGCGATAAGTATGTCAATGTCGCGGATAGGTAAACGGACGGTCTGCGCTATACGCAGAATCGCCGACATGAGGCCGACAGTCGGCCGTGGAGAACAGCATGTCCAACAGCTTCCTGAATCCGGTCACCACACAGACCTGGGCCAATGGCCGACACATCGTCCGTTGCGTCAAAGTCATCCAGGAAACCTGGGACGTGCGCACCTTCTGTTTCATGGCCGACCAGCCGATCCTGTTCTTCTTCAAGCCCGGGCAGTTCGTCACCCTGGAGCTGGAAATCGAAGGCCAGCCGATCATGCGCTCTTACACGATCTCCAGCTCGCCGTCGGTGCCGTACAGCTTTTCGGTAACGATCAAGCGAGTGCCGGGGGGCAAGGTGTCCAACTGGCTGCACGACACCCTGCACGAAGGGCAGGAGCTGGCGGTGCACGGGCCGGTCGGGCTGTTCAACGCCATCGACTTCCCGAGCCCGAAAGTCCTGTACCTGAGCGGCGGCGTCGGCATCACCCCGTGCATGTCGATGGCGCGCTGGTTCTACGACACCAACGCCAACGTCGACATGACCTTTATCCACAGCGCCCGCTCGCCGAAAGACATCATTTACCACCGCGAGCTGGAACACATGGCGTCGCGGATCGACAACTTCAGCCTGCACCTGATCTGCGAGAAGCACGGGCTCGGCGAGCCGTGGGCCGGTTATCGCGGCTATCTGAATCACAAGATGCTGGAACTGATGGTTCCCGACTTCCTTGAGCGCGAAGTGTTCTGCTGCGGCCCGACGCCGTACATGACCGCGGTCAAGCGCTTGCTGGAAGCTGCCGGTTACGACATGGCGCGCTACCACGAAGAATCCTTCGGCGCCACGCCACCCGAGGCCCGTGCCGACGCGGTGGAACAAGCCGAACAAGCTGCCGACGCACCGGAAATCGACGCGGCGGATCTGCATCAGGTGGAATTCACTTCGTCCGGCAAGAGCATTCGCGTGGCACCGGGCGAGACCGTGCACGCGGCGGCTGCCAAACTGGGCCTGATGATCCCGAAAGCCTGCGGCATGGGGATTTGCGGGACGTGCAAAGTGCTCAAGCTTGGGGGCGAGGTGGAGATGGACCACAACGGCGGGATTACCGAGGACGACGAGGCTGAAGGGTTTATCTTGTCGTGCTGCAGCGTGCCGAAGGGCGATGTCAGAATCGAATTCTGATAGGCGCTTTAGCCCCCTGTAGGAGTGAGCCTGCTCGCGATAGCGGTGTGCCAGTTATATAAGTGTTGACTGATACACCGCTATCGCGAGCAGGCTCACTCCTACAGGGGGGGAGTATTTCAGTCGACGAACAGGTCGGTCATCAGGGTTGCGTTACTGTCCGGTTCGAAGCGGTAGTGATCGAACTCGGATACGCCGCTCTCGCGCAAAATTTCCTCATCAATCAACAATCGCCCGGTTATTTGCCGATTGCTGCTGCTCAAAATCACATGCGCCGCATCCGCCATGATCGCGGGTGTGCGCGCATGTTTAAACGACTCGCGACTGCCCAACTGAAACTCGATCGCCGCCGTGGCAATCATGGTCTGTGGCCACAGCGAATTGACGCTGATCCCGTGGCTGGCGAATTCCTCGCTCATACCCAGGGTCAGCATGCTCATGCCGTATTTGGTCACGGTGTAGGGGCTGTACTGCGCAAACCATTTGGTTGCGAGATTCAGCGGCGGTGACAGGTTGAGAATGTGCCCGGCGGATTTTTTCAGATAGGGCAGGGCAGCCTGGCTACAGAGCAACACCGCGCGGGTGTTGATCTGGTGCATCAGGTCAAAGCGCTTGAGTTCGATGTGCGCAACCCCGGTCAACTTGATCGCCCCGGCGTTGTTCACCAGTGCATCGATGCTGCCGAAATGTTCGTTGGCCTGGGCCAGTGCCTGGCGCACCGCGTCTTCATCACGCACGTCCAGTTGCAACGCCAAGGCTTTGCCGCCAGCGGCTTCGACTTCTGCGGCGACGCTGTGGATGGTGCCGGGGAGTTTGGGATGCGGTTCGGCGCTCTTGGCGGCGATGACGATATTGGCCCCGTCTTTCGCAGCCCGCAGCGCCATCTCACGCCCGATGCCACGGCTGGCGCCAGTGATGAACAGGGTTTTGCCTTGTAGCGACATGCGGATGCTCCTGCTTATTGTTTTGTGAGCGGAGGGCTCGACAGACAATGTAGACGAAGGAGCAGCGATGGGATGGACGGCTTGGTGGTGAGAGGATTTTGTGGCGAGGGGATTTATCCCCGTCGGGCTGCGAAGCGGCCCCAAATCCAGAGAACGCGGTTTTGTCAGGAGATACCGCGTTCTCTGGTTTTACGACGGCTTCGCCGCCGAACGGGGATGAATCCCCTCACCACAGGGGATATCTTCACTACAGTGGATCAGCGTTAGGCGGACATGACTTCGCGGATGTCGCGGGCCAGTTCGCGGACGCGTTCTTCTTCGGTGTCCCACGAGCACATGAAGCGTGCGCCGCCCTTGCCGATGAAGGTGTAGAAACGCCAGTTTTTCGCGGTCAACGCGGCAATCGCCGGCTCGGACAGTTGCAGGAACACGCCGTTGGCCTGCACCGGGAACATCAGTTCCACACCCGGAATGTCGCTGACCAGCTCTGCCAGCAACTGCGCGCAGTGGTTGGCGTGGCGGGCGTATTTGAGCCAGGCGTCGGTTTCGAGAATGCCGACCCACGGCGCCGACAGAAAACGCATCTTCGACGCCAGTTGCCCGGCCTGTTTGCAGCGGTAGTCGAAGTCTTCGGCCAGTTTATGGTTGAAGAACAGGATCGCCTCACCCACGGCCATGCCGTTTTTCGTGCCGCCGAAGCACAGCACGTCGACGCCGGCCTTCCAGGTCAGGTCGGCGGGCGAGCAGCCGAGGAATGCGCAGGCGTTGGAGAAACGTGCGCCGTCCATGTGCAGGTGCAGACCCAGCTCTTTGCAGGTGGCGCTGATGGCGCGGACTTCTTCCGGGGTGTAGACGCTGCCGACTTCGGTGGCTTGGGTCAGGGTGACCACGCGCGGTTTCGGGTAGTGAATGTCCTGACGCTTGAGCGCCACTTCACGGATCGATTCCGGGGTGATCTTGCCGTTTTCGGTACGGGCGATCAGTAGTTTCGAGCCGTTGGAGAAGAACTCTGGCGCGCCGCATTCGTCGGTTTCGACGTGGGCGGTTTCCGAGCAGATCACGCTGTGGTAACTCTGGCACAGCGACGACAGTGCCAGCGAGTTGGCGGCGGTGCCGTTGAAGGCGAAGAACACTTCGCAATCGGTATCGAACAGTTTGCGGAAATGATCAGAGGCGCGTGCGGTCCACTCATCGTCGCCATAGGCGCGTTGGTGGCCGTGGTTGGCCTGTTCCATGGCAGCCCAGGCTTCAGGGCAGATACCGGAATAGTTGTCGCTGGCGAATTGTTGGCTCTTGTCGGTCATGGCCGGCTTCCGTGATCGAAACGCTTGTGACGCTTCGTTGGTCAATGATGGTGCGCACTTTACCGAAGATCATCCGGGGAGCACACGGGATGTCGCTGTCAGAACATTACATGGACACGGGCCGATTATGCACCTGAGTAAACGCGACGGCGCGCTGGATCTGCTGAAGTGGCTGGCGCTGCTGAGCATGTTGCTCGATCACCTGCGATATGTCGGGTTCTCCGCCGATTGGCTGTATGTGCCGGGGCGGCTGGCATTCCCGTGGTTCTGTCTGGCGATGGCGGCGAATCTTTCCCGTGACGGTTTGAGGAAAACTGACGGGCAGTGGCGTTATCTCGAGTGGTTGCTGTTGTTTAGTGCGGTGAGTGAAATTCCCTACCGCGTTTATATTCCTGATCCCGAAACGTTGAACGTGATGCCGACGCTGGCGTTGGGCTTGCTGGTGGCGCGGGGCTGGCTGGATCGGGCGCTGTCGGCACGATTACTCGCTGCCGGGGCGGTGCTGCTGGCGGCGCTGTTCTCAAATTGGCTGATGTTTGGCTTCTTCGGTGTGCTGTTGCCATTGGCGCTACTGCTGGTGATCCGCCGGCCGTGGTATTTCGGCCTGTTGCCGGGATTGCTGTGTCTGGCAGCCAATCAATGGCAGGTGCTGTTTGACTCGGCACGGTTCGGTAACAGCGTTGCCATTCTCGGCATTGCGACATGTCTGTTTGCGCCATTGCTCGGAATGTTCCTGTTGCGACATGCCAAATCCCTCCATCCCCCACCGATGCGCCGCTGGGCGTACGCCCTCTATCCCGCGCATTTCCTCCTCTTGCTACTTATCCGCCAAGTCGCCGCATAACCCTGTGGGAGCTGGCTTGCCAGCGATAGCGGTGGGTCAGCCGCCATCAATGTCAGATGTGCCACCGCCATCGCTGGCAAGCCAGCTCCCACAGGGTTCTTCATTGTTTTCGAGATCGAGTCCGGCGAGGGCATTTCGATGCATGTCGTAAACGCACCTTTGCGTGGCGTCCGTAGGCATTTGAGCTGTCTGCGCCGGTCATACCATCGCATCAAAGGGCACTGTCGCAAGACCGCTGCCTGACCAAGACAAAATGGCGCACCGCCGCCGCTGGGAGAGACGCGATGTTCAGCAAGCAAGACCAGATCCAGGGTTATGACGATGCACTGCTGGCGGCGATGAATGCCGAGGAGCAACGTCAGGAAGATCACATCGAGCTGATCGCGTCAGAGAACTACACCATCAAACTCGAGATGCACGCTCAAGGCAGAGT
>NZ_JBIUXX010000031.1:0-2013 GCF_044744235.1 Pseudomonas sp. NPDC087346 | reverse complement strand
ATGAAAGCGCAAGTCAGCGGCCTTTAAAACAAAATCGCCTAAGTCTATGATGTAAAGCGCTACTACGGTGGCTGCGAGCACGTCGATAAAGTCGAAGCGCTGGCCATCGAACGCGCCAAGCAACTGTTCGGCGCCGATTACGCCAACGTCCAGCCGCACTCCGGTTCTTCCGCCAACAGCGCGGTGTACCTGGCGCTGATCAACGCGGGCGACACCATTCTCGGCATGAGCCTGGCCCACGGCGGTCACCTGACCCACGGCGCCAAAGTGTCGTCCTCGGGCAAGTTGTACAACGCCGTGCAGTACGGAATCGACACCAGGACCGGGCTGATCGATTACGACGAAGTCGAGCGTCTGGCGGTCGAGTGCCAACCAAAAATGATCGTTGCCGGTTTCTCGGCTTACTCCAAGACTCTCGACTTCCCGCGTTTCCGCCAGATCGCCGACAAGGTCGGGGCGCTGCTGTTCGTCGACATGGCCCACGTCGCCGGTCTGGTCGCCGCCGGTCTGTACCCGAACCCACTGCCGTACGCCGACGTGGTCACCACCACCACGCACAAGACCCTGCGCGGTCCACGTGGCGGGCTGATCCTGGCCAAGTCCAATGAAGAGATCGAAAAGAAGCTCAACTCCGCCGTATTCCCCGGCGCTCAGGGCGGCCCGCTGATGCACGTCATCGCCGGCAAAGCCGTGTGCTTCAAGGAAGCACTGGAACCGGGCTTCAAGGCCTATCAACAACAAGTGATCGACAACGCCCAGGCGATGGCGAGCGTGTTTATCAAACGTGGCTACGATGTAGTGTCCGGCGGCACCGACAACCACCTGTTCCTGGTCAGCCTGATCCGTCAGGGCCTGACCGGCAAAGACGCCGACGCCGCCCTTGGCCGTGCGCACATCACCGTCAACAAGAACGCCGTACCGAACGACCCGCAGTCGCCATTCGTGACTTCCGGTCTGCGCATCGGCACCCCGGCAGTGACTACGCGCGGCTTCAAGGTTACCCAGTGCGTGACGCTGGCCGGCTGGATCTGCGACATCCTCGATAACCTCGGCGATGCCGATGTCGAGGCGAATGTCGCCCAGCAGGTTTCGGCTCTGTGCGCAGATTTCCCGGTTTATCGCTGAGTGCGGTTTTGGAGTAAATGACTATGCAACGCTATTCGGGCTTCGGCCTCTTCAAGCACTCCCTCAGCCATCACGAAAACTGGCAGAAAATGTGGCGCACGCCGACCCCGAAAAAGGTCTACGACGTGGTCATCGTCGGCGGCGGCGGGCACGGTCTGGCGACGGCTTATTACCTTGCCAAAGAACACGGCATCACCAACGTCGCAGTGGTCGAGAAGGGCTGGCTGGGTGGCGGTAACACCGCGCGCAACACCACCATCGTCCGCTCCAACTACCTGTGGGACGAGTCGGCGCACCTCTACGAACACGCGATGAAATTGTGGGAAGGCCTGTCGCAGGATCTGAACTACAACGTGATGTTCTCCCAGCGTGGCGTCTACAACCTGTGCCACACCTTGCAGGACATCCGTGATTCCGAGCGTCGGGTCAGCGCCAACCGCCTCAACGGCGTCGATGGCGAGTTGCTCAACGCTCAACAGGTTGCCGACGAGATCCCGTACCTCGACTGCTCGAAAAACACCCGCTACCCGGTGATGGGTGCGACCGTTCAGCGTCGCGGTGGCGTTGCTCGTCACGATGCCGTGGCCTGGGGTTTCGCGCGTGCCGCCGACGCCCTCGGCGTGGACTTGATCCAGCAGACCGAAGTGATCGGTTTCCGCAAGGAAAACGGCGTGTGCATCGGTGTTGAAACCAACAAGGGCTTCATCGGCGCCAAGCGCGTCGGCGTGGTGACTGCCGGTAACTCCGGGCACATGGCCAAACTGGCCGGTTTCCGTCTGCCGATCGAATCCCACCCGCTGCAAGCGCTTGTGTCCGAGCCGATCAAACCGATTATCGACAGCGTGATCATGTCCAACGCCGTGCACGGACACAAGCGCTTGCAGCGGG
>NZ_JBIUXX010000030.1:5227-71580 GCF_044744235.1 Pseudomonas sp. NPDC087346 | reverse complement strand
TGCCCAGGGTGCTCATGTCGATGCCGGTACCCGGGTGAAACAGGTTGGCGAGCAGCAGGCCGACGACGATCGCGATGGTGGTGACGATCTCGAAGTAGACGATGGTCTTCAGGCCGATGCGCCCGAGCTTCTTGGCGTCGCCCACGCCAGCAATGCCGACGATCAGGGACGAGATGACGATCGGGATCACGATCATCTTGATCAGACGGATAAAGATATCGCCCGCTGGTTGCAGGACGTTACTGATCCACCAGGCTTTTTCGGCACTGAAATGGTTGAGCAACGCACCGATTGCAATACCCAATACCAGACCGATGAGGATCTGCCAGGCGAGGCTAAGTTTTGCCTTCTTCATTATCTTTACCCTTACTTGCGTTTGACTCAGGCACATGCAGGAACTGGAACGCTCTTTAGCGGAAAAGTCTGTGCATCTGCCTCCGTATAAGGTGCCCCGAAGCGCGTGTTTACGGCTCTTCGGCAGGCGAACAAAGGCGCAACTATTCCGATGCACGGTTGCGCCGTCTAATGCCGTAAACGCCTACCCTATGCCGAATCGGCATGAGCTTTTTTAAATGAAACGGGCGTCCCAACCGGTTCGATTACGACATTTCAGCCGGCATAAGTGCCGTGAACCGGCCATTACAGCGTAGGTTGGTTATTTTTTAAACGAGAGATTTCGACGGAAATTTTAGGAAAAAGCCTACGTTGAAAGAGTAGAAGTCCCACTGTTTAAAAGGACTCTTTCTCGATATACGGTCGCGAAGAAACACCGCGAAACGGTTTCGTGCGCAGTGTGAGCGATGAAAAGTCGAGCGGGGCGCTCTAGATCAACGTTTTATCTGATTGGTTGCGATGCCCGAAGCTTGTATCTGAAAGCTTCTGCGCAAGTCCGTCGAACCACTGTGGGTCGGCGAACCTGCGGCACAGCTTTTACCCTGACCCGGCCCTTGCGCAGGCACTCCATGTACCCGTAGGTCACTCCGACCCTGAAACAGTCAGAACGTCCCGGCCCCCTGGTCATGCACCGGCCTTCCTCAGGCGGATGCAATAAAGAGCAGCGGGGCGCTGCCCTCATGTTCGGATTCAGTACCAGTTCGGATCTTTCTTCAGGGTTTCCATCAGTAGATCCTGCATGCCCTGATTCGGTTTGCCGAGGAAGCGGTAGGTGGCATGTCGCGTTGGCGACTTGTCGGCCGGCAGTCCTTCGGGCACATCGACGAGCATGGCGTAAGCGTCTTTCTTGTCGAAGCTGAAAGCGACGATCAAGCGGTGATTCAGGCACTTGTCTGCGGATTCACAGAGCGGCCCTACCAGATACTTGTCGCCATCTTCAGTCACGGCATTCATCTGCTGGTCAGGCGTGCCGGACAGGTTCATCACCCATTCCGGCAGGCGTTCTTCCTTCTTCACCACGCCTTGCCAGGTTTCCCTGTACTGCGGGTCCGAACTCAGCAGTTCGTTGACCCGTGCCTGGCCATCATTGGCCGCCAGCGCCATGGCACTACCGCCCATAAGCAGGGCGGCTGCCAGTGTCTTTAAAGCTTTCATCGTTAACCTCGGCCGCGACGGCCAAAGAAGAAGGATGCGATGAACATCACCAGGAACACGACAAAGAGAATCTTGGCGATACCCGTGGCGGTGCCCGCGATACCACCGAAGCCCAGTACTGCAGCGATGATGGCAATGATCAAGAATGTAATTGCCCAGCTCAACATGGTGATTCTCCTTACTTCTCTATTTAGGGGTATTGCGTGTTCCGGCGTAGAGACGCCCGAATCCGGTTAAAAATTGATCAGAAAACCCAGCGCTCTTCACGTGGCATCTCATCGAGCGGTTGTGCTTGATCAACGGCGACCATGTGCATCGAAGTGCTCTCGGCCTGACTGTTGCTGACGGCACTGAAATGGCTCTGTGTCGCGTGCTGCATCGAGATCAGCGGTGCCTCTGGCTGCTGGCTGTTTTCCCAGCGCAGGTATTGCTGGCAAGCGATCAAAGTGACCAACAGCGCCAACACGCCAAAAAGGGTTTGCTGGATATGCAGTGGCGAGATACGCACTTGGGCGGCACGTTGGCGAGTCATCCTGGGTTCCTCACTCTTATTCGGTTGGGGCAGTTCTTGTTCTGCCCGGGCTGAAAGAGATATTGCAGGGTGCATGCCAGTTTTTTGATTGAAAAAATATCAATAAAATCAATGACTTATAATTGATTGAAAAATTGTTCTCGACGCATCCTGCACGATGGGTCTGTGATGGTCGTGCGGAATGCACGATTATTTCGTAGGAGATTTCATTCTTATTGAATTGAGAGCAGGGCGCGGATGTCAGAAAAGGACGCAGGCAATCGCCTATAAACCGGGGAATGGTTAAATTATCAACAAAATCAACGTATTGGCTGATGAGACAGGAGAGAGCTACCCTCCTATGGCCAGCATCGTTCAGAATCGACCATGCAACTTGCCCGATTTTTCCGGGACTAAACCAAGACATTCACTTATGGAGCGTAGGAAAAATGGAATCAGCCACTGAGCACCAAGGCCGCATTCTGCTGGTGGACGACGAATCCGCCATCCTGCGAACCTTTCGTTATTGCCTCGAAGACGAAGGCTATACGGTAGCCACCGCCAACAGCGCAGCCCAGGCCGATGCGCTGTTGCAGCGTCAGGTATTCGATCTGTGCTTCCTTGACTTGCGTCTCGGCGAGGACAACGGCCTTGATGTGCTGGCGCAGATGCGCATTCAGGCGCCATGGATGCGCGTGGTGATCGTCACCGCGCATTCGGCCGTCGATACCGCAGTGGATGCCATTCAGGCGGGCGCTGCCGACTATCTGGTCAAGCCATGCAGTCCTGATCAGCTGCGTCTGGCCACCGCCAAGCAACTGGAAGTGCGCCAGCTCTCGGCGCGCCTCGAAGCCCTTGAAGGCGAGATTCGCAAGCCCAAGGACGGCCTCGATTCCCACAGCCCGGCAATGAAAGTCGTGCTGGAGACCGCCCGCCAAGTCGCGGGCACCGACGCCAATATTCTGATTCTCGGCGAGTCCGGCACCGGTAAAGGCGAACTGGCCCGGGCGATTCATGGCTGGAGCAAGCGCGAGAAGAAATCCTGCGTCACTATCAACTGCCCATCGCTGACTGCCGAACTGATGGAAAGCGAGTTGTTCGGTCACAGTCGCGGGGCATTTACCGGCGCCAGTGAAAGCACTTTGGGTCGCGTCAATCAGGCCGATGGCGGCACGCTGTTTCTCGACGAGATCGGCGATTTTCCGTTGACGTTGCAACCCAAGTTGCTGCGTTTCATTCAGGACAAGGAATACGAGCGGGTAGGGGACCCGGTGACCCGTCGCGCCGACGTGCGCATTTTGGCGGCGACCAACCTCAACCTTGAGGACATGGTGCGCGACGGTCGTTTCCGCGAAGACTTGCTATACCGCCTCAACGTGATCACTTTGCATCTGCCGCCATTGCGCGAGCGTGCCGAGGACATTCTTAATCTGGCCGACCGCTTCCTCGCGCGTTTCGTTAAAGAGTACGCGCGTCCGGCACGTGGTTTCAGCGACGAGGCCCGTGAGGCGCTGCTCGGTTATCGCTGGCCGGGCAATATTCGTGAGCTGCGCAACGTGGTCGAGCGGGCGAGCATTATCTGCCCGCAGGAGCGCGTCGAAATCAGCCACCTCGGCATGGCCGAGCAACCGGCCAACAACGCGCCACGGGTCGGCGCGGCACTGAGCCTGGATGAACTGGAAAAGGCCCACATCGGCGCGGTACTGGCGACTGCCGGCACCCTCGACCAGGCAGCGAAGACCTTGGGTATCGATGCATCCACCCTGTATCGCAAGCGCAAGCAGTACAACTTGTGAGTGCTCGGCGATGAAACTGGCGATGAAGTTGCGGACCCGGTTGTTCCTGAGCATTTCCGCGCTGATCACCGTGGCGTTGCTCGGCTTGTTGCTCGGGCTGGTCAGCGTGATGCAGATGGCCGGGACTCAAGAGGCGTTGATCCGCAATAACTTCGTCACCCTCGATCTGGGCCTCAAACTGCGGCAGACCCTCGGCGATCAACTGATCATGATGCTCGCCGAGAAGCCCGATCCCGTGGCGTTCGAAACCTCCAAACAGCATTACTTCCAATTACTGGATGAAGGTATCGCGCAGGAAGGTGAAGGCGACGGTCGCCAATATGGCTTCAGTCAGGCCAAGGCCGATTACCTGAATTTTCTCCAGGCCTTCGATCAGTCGCGTGATCCAGGCAATGCCTTGAGCGACAACGGCGACCTGCGCGAGCGCTTCAATACTCTGCGCAACGGCTTGATCGCCGAGCATAAGCACGCATTGGACAATATCAACTCGGTGCAACATGCGGCCCGCGACCGGGCGCTTTTGGTGGCCGGGGTGCTTGGGCTGGTCGGGCTGGCGGTGCTGATCATCGGCTTCATCACGGCGCACGGCATTGCCCGGCGTTTCGGTGCGCCAATCGAGGCGCTGGCGCAGGCAGCGGATACCATTGGCCAAGGCAGTTTTGAAGTAACCTTGCCAGTGTCTTCGGCAATGGAAATCAACCTGTTGACCCGGCGTTTCGGCTTGATGGCCGAAGCGTTGCGCGAGCATCAGGCGACCAATGTCGACGAACTGCTTGCTGGCCAGCAGCGCTTGCAGGCGGTACTCGACAGCATCGACGACGGTTTGTTGATGATCGACCGCCAAGGACATCTTGAGCATCTCAACCCGGTAGCCCAGCGGCAATTGGGCTGGGACGCCGAGCGTCTCGGCCAGGGCTTGGGTTCGGCGCTTGAGCGTCCTGAGCTGGATGCGCAACTGCAAATGGTATTGCGCGGCGGCACATTGGAGCGTGCGCCGGAAGACTTGAATATCGAGGTCGATGGCGAATCGCGGCTACTGACTTACAGCCTGACGCCGGTCAGCCACACTCAGGGACATATTCTCGGCGCGGTGATGGTGTTGCACGACGTGACCGAACAACGTGCGTTCGAGCGAGTGCGTAGCGAATTCGTACTGCGGGCGTCTCACGAGCTGCGCACGCCCGTGACGGGCATGCACATGGCCTTCGGCCTGTTCCGTGAGCGCGCCAAGTTTCCTGCGGAGTCTCGCGAGGCGGACCTGCTCGACACCGTAAATGAAGAAATGCAGCGCTTGATGCAGTTGATCAACGACTTGCTGAACTTCTCCCGTTACCAGAACGGCTTGCAGAAACTGAGCTTGGCGCCTTGTTCAATAGACGATCTGCTGGAGCAGGCGCAGTTGCGTTTTGCCGATACAGCGGCTGACAAAGGCATCGCCTTGAACGTCGAAGTGCAGGGACCGCTGCCGCGTTTGCAGGCGGATCAGGCGCAACTGGATCGCGTGCTGGATAACTTGATCGACAACGCGCTTCGCCACACTGCCCGTGACGGCCAGATCCGTTTGCAGGCGCGGCGGCATGGCGAGCGAGTGATCATCAGCGTCGAAGACAATGGCGAAGGCATTGCCTACGGCCAGCAGGGGCGGATCTTCGAACCGTTTGTGCAGGTCGGGCGCAAGAAGGGCGGTGCCGGGCTCGGTCTGGCGCTGTGCAAGGAAATCGTCCAGTTGCACGGTGGGCGCATGGGGGTTTACTCGCGACCGGGGCAGGGCACGCAGTTCTATATGGCGCTGGCGGTTTAGGCTTCGTCGTCCAGGCGTCTGCCGGCAAGGCGCCGGCCTCGGGTGATCAATTCGATGAATTGCACCGCGCTCAGGGCATGGGCGAACAGCCAGCCCTGACCGAATTTCACGCCTTCACTGCTGAGTAGCACGGCCTGCGATTCGTGTTCTATACCCTCGGCGATTACCTTTAGATCCAGCGACTGCGCCATATGAATGATGTGCGGCGCGACCCCGCTGCTGGCGGCGTCGTGGCCGAGCGCATCGATAAACGCCTTGTCGATTTTCAGGCAGTCCACCGGCAGCGTTTGCAGGTAGGCGAGGCTGCAATATCCGGTGCCGAAATCGTCGATCAGCACTTGATGGCCGACGTCGCGCAGCGCTTGCAGGTTTTCCCGCGCTACCACCACATCAATCAAGCCACGTTCGGTGACCTCAAACGCAATTTGCCGCGCCGCGACCCGGTGCAGCGTCAACAGCTTGGCCATGACCTGGCCGATTCGCGGGACCATTACATCGCAGGCCGCCAGATTCACCGAAATGTACAACTGCGGATTGGCCCGCAACAGTTGGCCCAGTTGCTCCAACAGGCGTTGCAGAACGAAGTCAGTCATCTGGCGAATCTGCCCGGTGTTTTCCGCCATGGGGATGAACAGGTCGGGACTGGTCAGCGTGCCGTCCGGACGGCGCCAGCGCAGTAACGCTTCGGCGCCGACGCAATTGCGGCTGTCGAGATCGAAGATCGGTTGATACAGCACTTGCAACTCGCCCCGGCGGATCGCGCCGTGCAGTTCGGCATCCAGCGACTGCCGTTGGCGCACCAGCAGAAACACGAAGAAGCCGACGAACGCTCCGAGCACCAGACAGGCAGGAACCACCCACCACCACACCGCAGGAATATGCATGCCGGAGCGCGGCGTGATCAGCACCAACTGGTATTCCGGGTTTCTGGTGGGCATGCGGTAGATCAGGTGCGACTCAGTGATTTGCAGGGCGTCGCGGTTTTTTGGCGGCCAGTCGGTGGGCGGCCAGGGTTGTTCGGCACCGAGTACCGGGATTGCCCGTTTGCCGTGATCAAGCACCACCAGCAGGCTGCTGCCGGGTGACAAATCGACCATGTCGGTCAAATGCCCGCGTGAGGTTGCTACACGAAAATTGCCGCGACCGAGCATCAATGCCGCGCGGTTTTCATCGGGTTCGGTGGTGGTGTTCAGCCAATAGCTGTAGGTCGGGCCGCGGATGTCCGGCGCGCGCACCACGGACAGGCCTTCCTGGCGCGGACGATTGGAGCAGACCCGTGAGCCATCCATGTAGGCGGCTTCATAGACGAAGCGATAATTGAAGGTGACTTGCTGCAGGGTGGCGACCATTTCGTCATCGCAGCTGCGCAAAGGCTGAGCTTCGAGGTCGTCGAGACTTTCGCGCAACTGGCCGAAGAGTTGCTCGAGGCGGGCGAGGAAGCGTTCGCCCTGAGCGTTCATTTGCGTGCTTTCGTTTTGCTCGACCTGATGTATTGCAACGAACAATCCGCCGGCGATCAGCAGGCTGGCACTGAGGACAGCGGCGATCATCGCCAAAAACCAGGGGCGATAGAACCAGCTACGCAGCGTCTCTCGGGTAGCAACCATCATGGAATATCCGAAGAGTTACCAATGAGTTATAGCTGCTGATTGTGAATTCGCCCTGACCGTCGGGCGGGCGTCATTATTTTGTCTGATTGAGCACCAGGAGCAACGCAGCGGTTTGCGCATCCGGCGTGCCATCGAAACGGGAAGGGCGGAAGTGCATCTGGAATGCAGCGAGCACATGGCGCGTCGCGACATCCAGCTCACCGGTTTGCGGCGTGGCATAACCGAGGCGCGCCAACTGTGCCTGGAACCAGCTCACTGGCGGCAGTTCGGCGTTGAACTGCGCTTGCTGGCGCGCTACGGCCTGTTCGTTGGGCCACAAGCCAAGACCTTCGTCGGCAAGACGCTTCCATGGGAACAACGGCCCCGGATCAAGCTTGCGCAGTGGCGCGATGTCGCTGTGACCGATGATGTGGCGCGGGCTGATGCCGTTGCGCTTGCTGATGTCTTTGAGCAGGGCGATCAGCGATTGAATTTGCGCTTCGCTGTACGGGTACCAAAGGCGTCCGGTCGGCGTGTCCTTGAAGCCCGGATTGACGATTTCGATGCCGATCGAGCTGGAGTTGAGCCAGGTGCGGCCCTGCCATTCGCTTTCCCCGGCGTGCCAGGCGCGCATGTTCTCGTCCATCAGTTTGTAAACAGTGCCGCCCTTGTCGTCGCCGATCAGGTAATGACTGCTGACTTCACCATGGGTCAGCAATTGCAGCGAGCGCTGCAGCGAGGCGGAGGTGTAATGCACGATCACGAACTGAATGCGGCTGTCGTGATTGGCCGAAGGATGGCTGGTGTCGTAACGCGGGCCGCTGGCACAACCGGCCAGTAGAAGCAGCGACGCGATGAAGGCAAAAAATTTCATGATCGAAGGCAGTACACGCAAGACAATAATGCAACAGTGTAACGTACTGCCCTGCGTCTCGACGGCGAATGGGCTGATTTAAACAAAATGGAACAATTGTTCAGCCCAGCTCGACCCGGTTACGTCCGCCATTTTTCGCCCGGTAGAGTGCCTGATCGGCTCTTTTCAGCACCAGATCGCTGTGTTCTCCCGGTTTGAATGCTGCCAGCCCCATGGAGATGGTGATCGTCACCCGCTCGCCCTTGAAGTGAAACGGGCAGGCTTCGATGGCGGCGCGCAGGGTTTCGAGCAGTCTGGCGCCGACCGCCAGCGGTGTGGCCGGTAGCAGCAGGACGAACTCTTCACCACCGAAACGGGCAATGAAATCGCTGCCGCGCAGGCGTTTGCGCAGCACCGTGGCGATGATCTTCAACACCTTGTCACCGGCCAAGTGACCGTAGTTATCGTTGATGCGTTTGAAGTGATCGAGGTCGAGCATCGCCAGGCTCAAGGTGTTGCCATGCTGCTGCCACTGCGCGGTTTCATGTTCGAGACGTTCGCTCCAGGCCGCGCGGTTGGGCAGGCCGGTGAGCGGGTCGATCAGGGCTTTCTGGCGTTGCTCTTCAAGGTGTTCGCGGAAACCCAGGGCTTCCTGTTCCATGTGCGCTACGCGTTCGGCCAGACCTTTGAGGCGGGCAGCGACTTCCTGTTCGCGGCTGTCGCGCTGCTTCTGGTGCTGGTCCATGGTGCCGAGCAGGCCTTCCAGATGGTTTTCCAGCACCTGCTTGAGGTCGTTCAGATCGGCCGCTTCCTGCACGCTGGTCTGCAAGCCATCGACCTGTTCGCGGATTTGCGTGTCCATCGCCCGCGCCGCCGAGCTGTTGTCGGCATGCCCGTCGCTGGCGGCTTGCAGATTGCTCTGGAACGCTTCGAGACGTTCGTTGAGTTGCTGCAAATACACTTCGAATTCGTGCTGGCCGCTGTCGGTGATTGCCAGCATCAACGTCGCCAGATCGTCGAGGATCGGGATCAGTTCGTACCAGTTAAGACCGTGTTCGAGACGGTCGCGCATGGCTTCGGCCTGCGGACGATGGCGCTCCGGCAAAGTCAGGTCGTCGAGCAAGCCGATCAGGGTGTCTTCGATGTGCTTGGCCACCGAGCTGTAGGAAGGCTCGGGTGAGTCGGGCAGGGCGAAGAGGATGTCTTGCTCGGGCTGCTCCGGGTCAATGGCCGCCAGTGCTCGTGCCATGGGTTCGGGCAGGGGCAGGCTGTCGAGGATCAGCGGAGAAGGGCTGTCACCGGGGTGGAACAGCTCATCGGGGTTGATCGCGATGGGTGCGACCGGGCCTGGAGCGGGTGCGGCGACTACTTCAAGTTCTGGTTCAAAGACTGGTTCGGGTGCGACCGGTTCTGTTTGGGCAGGTGCGCTGGCGGTTTCTGTGGCGACTTTGGGAGGTACGAAGGCGACGACTTCCGGTTCTGGCTCTGGTTGAGGTATTGCGGCTGGCTTCGGCGCTTCTGCGATGGTTGCTTCTTTGATAACCGGAGCGGCAATCACCGGTGCAACGGCTGCGACGGCGGGCTGTAGCGATGGTTCTGGTTCGGGCGCTGCGGCAGCAGGTGTCGGCGTGGGCGCTGGTGCTGCAGCTGGCGCGGCTTCAGGAGCGGGCGCTTCTTCGCTGTCTCGCGTACCAAACAGACGCTGAAGCAGACCCGGTCGCTCCGGCTCGACTGGCGCGTCCATCTGGCTCAGGGCCTTGCCCTGCAAACCGCTGAGTTCGCTGAGCAGCAGTGGCATTTCCCGCGCCTGCCCGACTCGTCCGTCCAGTTGCTTGGCGAACTTCTTCAATGGCTGGGCGACTTCTCGCGGCAACGGCAAGGCTTGCAACTGGGTGACCAGTGCCGTCAGTGCGGTGCTGACCTGATCGATGCGGGTTTCGCGGCGCTGCTCGGAGTCGAGCACGGCTTTTTCCAGGCGCGGCAGCAACGCGGCGAGGCCGGCGTCCATGTCATCGGTGCGCACCACATCGCGCATCTCTTTCATGCATTGATCGACCACGCGGTCGGTGCCCTCGGCGGCCAAAGTGCTGCGCACCAGGCCTCGGCGCAACAGGTCGAGCCGGGCGGCCCAGCGACGTTCCAGTTTGTCCTGTTGTTCGATGCTTTTGAGGTATTTCTCTTTCCAGCGCTGGGCTTCGTCGCTCATTCAGGGGTTCCGCGAAGGGCAGGACTCAACGCGGGCAATGCATCGGCCGTGAGCGAACCCGGCAGACGAATCTCTACCGCGACCGGCAGGTGATCAGATATGGGCTGCGCCAGCACTTCGACCTTTTCCAGCGTCAGGGTCGGGCTGAGCAAAATATGATCAAGGCAACGCTGAGGACGCCAGCTGGGGAATGTCGCTTCCACCTGCGGGGCCAGCAAACCGAGATCGCGTAACGGTGAATGTTGTAGCAGATCGCTGGCATGGGTGTTCATGTCACCCATCAACACCTGGTGTTTATAACCACCGATCAGCTCACGAATGTAGCCCAGTTGCAGGCTGCGCGTCCGGGCGCCAAGCGCCAGGTGCATCATCACCACAACCAGCGCTTCGGGACCCTCGCCGAAGCGCAAAAGAATGGCTCCGCGACCTTTTGGGCCGGGCAGCGGATGGTCTTCGATCGCCCACGGGCGCAGACGACTGAGCACGCCATTGCTGTGCTGGGCCAGTCGACCGAGATTGCGATTGAGTTGTTGATACCAGTAGGGGAAGGCGCCGAGATGCGCCAGGTGTTCGACTTGATTGACGTAGCCTGAGCGCAGGCTGCCGCCATCGGCTTCCTGCAGGGCGACCAGATCGAAGTCGCCGAGCAGATCACCGATCTTTTGCAGATTGCCTGAGCGCCCGTTGTGCGGCAGCAGATGCTGCCAGCTACGGGTCAGGTAGTGCCGATAGCGCTCGGTGCTGATGCCGACCTGGATATTGAAACTGAGCAGGCGCAGACGATGGTCTGCGGGCAGGCCCGTGGACTCTAGGTGGTGCTCGTTGATCTGCGGATCATGCAGACCAACGATGCGTTCAGCTCCCCAGCGGCGCATGGCGGTTACCGCGCTTAGTTGGCAGCTGCCTTGTTGGCCGCTCGCTCTTTGGCGACCAAGTCGTCAGCCAGTTTCAGCGCTTGCTCGGCACCACCGGCAGAACCGATGTCAAAGCGGTACTTGCCGTTGACGATCATGGTTGGAACGCCGGAGATTTCATACTTCTTGGCCAGATCTTTGGCTTTTACAATCTGGCCCTTGATGGCGAAGGAGTTGAAGGTGGCCAGGAACTTGTCCTTGTCCACGCCCTGGGTCGCCAGGAAGTCCGCCATATCTTTTGGATCGGTCAGTTTTTTGTGTTCTTTCTGAATAGCTTCGAATACCGCAGCGTGAACCTTGTGCTCGACACCCATGGCTTCGAGGGTCAGGAACATCTGGCCGTGAGCGTCCCACGGGCCGCCGAACATGGCAGGGATGCGGACGAAGTTCACATCCGATGGCAGCTTCTCAACCCATGGATTGATCACTGGCTCGAACGCGTAGCAGTGCGGGCAGCCATACCAGAACAGCTCGACCACTTCGATCTTGCCAGGCACGGCAACCTGCACCGGGTTTGCCAGTTCTACGTACGGTGCGGCAGGGGCTTCGGCGGCCTGGGCGGTCACACCGAACAGGCTGGCAGCGACGAGGGCGGCGCTGATGATCAGATTACGCATGCTTTACTCCTGGACAATTTTGGTCGCCTCGCGCGACCTGTTCTGAGACAGGTCCTGGCGGGCATGAGTTCTGTAGTGTAACGGCAGCGGCCACAAAAAAGGGCGGCCAAAGCCACCCTTTTTATACTTGCTGCGACGGATTAATCGAGCGTTAACATTGTGCGAGACAACTGCCCTGCACAACGCTCGATCCGTGGGCCTTAGTGCAGACCCTGGATGTAGCTGGAGACCGCGGCGATGTCTTCGTCGCTCAGCCGTTTGGCGATGGTCTGCATGGTCATGGTGTCGCCGTCGTTGGTACGGCCGCCTTCTTCCTTGCGGAAATCGGTCAGTTGTTTTGCGATGTATTGAGCGTGCTGGCCACCCAGATGCGGGAAGCCGGCGGCTGCGTTGCCGGCGCCGTTCGGCGAGTGGCAGCCGATGCAGGCTGGCAGGCCCTTGGCCAGGTTGCCGCCACGGAACAAGTCTTCACCGCGCTTGACGATCTTCGGATCGGCGGCGCCGACGCTGCCTTTCTGGCTGGCGAAGTAGGCGGCGATGTCGGCCAGATCCTGGTCGCTCAGGTTGGTCAGCAGGCCGGTCATTTCCAGAACGGTGCGCTTGCCCGACTTGATGTCATGCAGTTGCTTGGTCAGGTAGCGTTCACCCTGACCCGCCAGTTTTGGAAAGTTTGGCGCCATGCTATTACCATCCGGGCCATGGCAGGCTCCGCATACGGCGGCTTTCGCCTGGCCTGCTGCTGCATCACCTGCAGCATGGGCCATGCCGGATATTCCCACGGTCAACAGCAGACTCACGATCAATTTGTTCATCAGCTAATCCAACTACGGCTAAGGGTTAAGAGTTATGGACCGGGCTTACTCGCTCATCCAAAGGATGATGGCTTGGTAATCCTCGGCACTGCAGTCCATGCACAAACCACGCGGCGGCATCGCCTTGAAACCCTGGGTCACGTGTTGCACCAGCGTCTCCATACCTTTCGCCAACCTCGGCGTCCAGGCTTCCTGATCGCCTCTTTCGGGCGCCGTAGGGAGCTGGCCGGAATGACAGGCACCACAAACACGGTTGTACACGGCTTCCGGTTCTTGTGTAGCCTGCACGCCATAAAGTGGCATCAAGAGTCCGGCAGCCAGCAGCCATTTCGTCATAAAACGACCTTTTCAGGGTTGAGAGCGTTCTGCGTTCTAGTGCGCAATGAAGGTCTGTCGCTCTCGTGTACTTCATCCTTCGCTGGGACAAAGCACACACAAAATCTGCGGCATTATATACTGGCGTCACTGAAACGGAAGCGACACCGCGTTCCGCGCCCAATCCCGGCGCCGCCCACATCGGAAATCCCATGCAACTCAAGAATCCCATCCTCGGCCTGTGCCAACAGTCCACATTCATGCTCAGTGCCGCCAAAGTCGATCAATGCCCTGACGACGAAGGCTTCGAAGTGGCGTTCGCCGGTCGCTCCAACGCCGGTAAATCCAGCGCACTGAACACCCTGACTCACGCCAGCCTGGCGCGCACCTCGAAAACTCCGGGTCGCACACAGCTGTTGAACTTCTTCAAGCTAGACGATGAACGGCGTCTGGTCGACCTGCCGGGCTACGGTTATGCAAAAGTACCGATCCCGCTGAAGATGCACTGGCAGCGTCACCTTGAGGCTTACCTCGGTGGCCGCGAGAGTTTGAAGGGTTTGATTCTGATGATGGACATCCGTCATCCAATGACCGACTTCGACCTGCTGATGCTTGATTGGGCTGTTGCAGCCGGCATGCCGATGCACATCCTGCTGACCAAAGCGGACAAGCTGACTTACGGCGCAGCCAAGAACACGCTGCTGAAAGTGCAGTCGGAAATCCGCAAGGGTTGGGGTGATCACGTCACCATCCAGTTGTTCTCGGCGCCGAAACGCATGGGCCTGGAAGACGCCTACACTGTGTTGGCGGACTGGATGGAATTGGCTGACAAGGGCACCGAGGCGGCAGCCGAGTAAATCGGGATATGGAAATTTGTTTGTAGTGTGTTCAGGCAAGGCGAAAGCGCAGTGAAAAGCGGAGTTTAGGGAACCTAAATGAGCATTTGAGCTGTGCTTTCAACGCAGCATGAACGCGCTACAGACAAATTTTGGGCAAAAAAAGCCCCGGATTTCATTGGGGAGGGAGAAATTCCGGGGTTCAAGTTCCGAACCGCTAGGGCGGGGTTCAGATATCTGCCAACACTTAACACAACATAGGAGCATCGAAGGGCTTCACCAGCCATTCAGTAACTCTGAGTAGTGGGTTGTCAGATTAGTTCAGAATTTTTTCAAAAAGCTTTGGAATAACCTCAAGAGCGTTTCAATCTAAGGTCGTTTCAAAGGGTTTGCCGCGACACCGTGTCGCGGCAAAATCCCGTGCCAGACGCCTTAGTGCGCCTCATCCCAGTTGTTGCCGACGCCGACTTCCACCAGCAACGGCACATCCAGTTGCGCCGCTTCGCTCATGTGCTGGCGAATTTCTTTGCTCACCTGCTCGACCAGGTCTTCGCGAACTTCCAGTACCAATTCATCGTGCACCTGCAGGATGACTTTGGCGTCCAGCCCGGACGTGCTCAGCCAGTTATCCACAGCCACCATGGCTTTCTTGATGATGTCCGCAGCGGTGCCCTGCATCGGCGCGTTGATCGCGGTGCGTTCGGCGGCGGCGCGTTCCTGCGGCTTGTTGGAATTGATTTCCGGCAGATACAGGCGACGACCGAAGAAGGTTTCCACGTAGCCCTGATCCGCTGCCTGAGCGCGGGTGCGGTCCATGTACTCACGAACACCCGGGTAACGGGCGAAGTAGGTATCGATGTAGGCCTTGGCGGTCTTGGTATCGACGCCGATGTCCTTGCCGAGTTTCTGCGCGCCCATGCCGTAGATCAGGCCGAAGTTGATCGCCTTGGCGCCGCGGCGCTGGTCGGAGGTCACTTCGTTGAGCTCGACCTTGAACACTTCGGCTGCGGTGGCGGTGTGCACGTCCAGATTGTTGCGGAAGGCATTCATCAGGCCTTCGTCCTTGGACAGGTGCGCCATGATCCGCAGTTCAATCTGCGAATAGTCCGCCGCCAGCAGTTTGTAGCCTTTCGGCGCGACGAACGCCTGACGAATGCGGCGACCCTCGGCGGTGCGCACCGGGATGTTCTGCAGGTTTGGATCGCTGGAAGACAAGCGCCCGGTCGAAGCCACCGCCTGATGGTACGAGGTGTGGATGCGCCCGGTGCGCGGATTGATCTGCTCCGGCAAACGGTCGGTGTAGGTGCTTTTCAGCTTGCTCATGGAGCGGTGCTCCATAAGCACTTTCGGCAAGCGGTGATCGTCTTCGGCGAGTTTCGCCAGCACTTCTTCGGCAGTCGACGGCTGGCCCTTGGCGGTCTTTTTCAGCACCGGCAGACCAAGTTTTTCGTAGAGGATCACGCCGAGCTGCTTCGGTGAGCCGAGGTTGAACTCTTCCCCGGCGATTTCGAACGCTTCGCGCTCCAGTGCGACCATTTTCTCGCCCAGTTCAATGCTCTGCACGCCGAGCAATGCGGCATCGACGAACGCGCCCTGACGCTCGATGCGTGCCAGCACCGGCACCAGCGGGATCTCGATGTCGGTCAGCACGCTGGCCAAGGTCGGGATTTCGCTGAGTTTCGCGAACAGGGTCTGATGCAGACGCAGGGTAATGTCGGCATCTTCGGCGGCATACGGACCGGCCTGCTCCAGAGCGATCTGGTCGAAGGTCAGCTGTTTGGCGCCTTTGCCGGCGATGTCCTGGAAGCTCACGGTGGTGTGATCCAGGTACTTCTGCGCGAGGCTGTCCATGTCATGCCGAGTTGCGGTGGAATTGAGCACGTAGGACTCAAGCATGGTGTCGAAGGCGACGCCGCGCACGGTGATGCCATTGCTCTGATCACCACCGATGGCGCAGTTGGCCAGAATGTTCATGTCGAACTTGGCGTGCTGACCGACCTTGAGCTTGCTCGGGTCTTCCATAATCGGCTTGAGCGCGCGCAGCACGGTGTCGCGATCCAGTTGCTCCGGCACGCCGATGTAGGAGTGGGTCAACGGGATGTAGGCGGCTTCGTTGGCCTGTACGGCGAACGACAGGCCGACCAGTTGCGCCTGTTGCGCGTCGATCCCGGTGGTTTCGGTGTCGAAAGCGAACAACTTGGCGTTGTTGAGTTTCTCCAGCCAGACGTCGAAGCGTGCCTGATCGAGGATGGTTTCGTAAGCGGCTTCAGCGGGGGCGGCAGGAGCTTCGGCTTCAGGTGCGCTGAACAGATCGGCGGCTGGCGCGGGCGCGGCGGCGCTGCTCAGTTCCAGACGTTTGGCGTCGCGATCCAGATCGTTGATCCAGCTTTTGAATTCGAGCAGGGTGTAGAGCTCGTAAAGCTTGGCCGGGTCTTCCGCACCCATCTGCAAGTCGTCGAGTTCGACGTCCAGCGGCACGTCGATCTTGATCGTCGCCAACTGATAGGAGAGGAACGCCATCTCCTTGTGTTCTTCAAGCTTCGCCGGCAGGTTCTTGGCGCCGCGAATTGGCAGGGTCGGGACGATGTCGAGCTGCTCGTAAAGCTCCTTCAGGCCGCCGTTGACGCCCACCAGCAGGCCGGAAGCAGTCTTCGGGCCGATTCCCGGAACGCCCGGAATGTTGTCGGAAGAGTCGCCCATGAGGGCCAGATAATCGATGATCTGCTCCGGTGCGACGCCGAATTTCTCCTTCACGCCTTCCACGTCCATCGAACTACCGGACATGGTGTTGACCAAGGTAATGTGGCCATCGACCAGTTGCGCCATGTCCTTGTCGCCGGTGGAGATGATTACCGGACGGTCAGCGGCGGCACTACTGCGCGCCAGGGTGCCGATCACGTCATCGGCCTCGACGCCTTCGACGCACAGCAGCGGGAAGCCGAGGGCGATCACGCTCTGGTGCAGAGGCTCGATCTGCACGCGCATGTCGTCGGGCATGCTTGGGCGGTTGGCTTTGTATTCGGCGTACATCTCATCGCGAAACGTCCCGCCCTTGGCGTCGAACACCACGGCGAACGGGCTGTCCGGGTACTGCTTGCGCAGACTCTTGAGCATGTTCAGCACGCCTTTGACCGCACCGGTCGGCAGGCCTTTGGAAGTGGTCAGTGGTGGCAGTGCATGAAAGGCGCGGTACAGGTAAGACGAACCGTCCACCAGGACGAGGGGGGCTTGGCTCATGAGCAGGATCAACCTTTTCGGCGGGTCCGGCGCTAGAATAGCGGGACCGTTGACGACAAAGGGACAAGGTTATCATGCGTACGTTAAATCGCTTGCTGCTGGTCAGTTTGATTGCAGTCTCACCATTGGCCGCGTTCGCTGCCGACGGTGCGCCGTCATCAGAGCCGGAAGTTACCATTAACACGCACACGGAAGGCGACAAGGTCATTCAGGAATACAGCCGCAGTGGCTTCGTGTATGCGATCAAGGTCACACCGAAGGGCGGCAAACCGTATTTCCTGGTGCGCGCTGATGGTACGGATGCGAACTACATCCGCTCCGACCAGCCGGATATGTTGATTCCGTCGTGGGAAATTTTTACCTGGAAGTAAGTTTCCCGACTTTTAATCGGCGCCGCGCGCAAGCGGCGCCCGAACTGAGCAGTTTTTAACCATGTCTGTGTTCACTCCCCTGGCTCGGCCCGAGCTGGAAACCTTTCTCGCCCCATACGGGCTTGGCCGTCTGCTTGATTTCCAGGGGATTGCCGCTGGCAGCGAAAACACCAATTTCTTTATCAGCCTGGAGCAGGGCGAGTTTGTTCTGACCTTGGTCGAGCGCGGGCCAGTGCAGGAGATGCCGTTCTTCATCGAGCTGCTCGATGTACTGCACGAAGCCGATCTGCCAGTACCTTACGCGCTGCGCACCACCGACGGCGTGGCTCTGCGTGAACTGAAAGGCAAACCGGCGCTGCTGCAACCGAAACTCGCCGGCAAACACATCAAGCAGGCCAACGCGCAGCATTGCGCGCAAGTCGGTGAGTTGCAGGCGCACCTGCACCTGGCGACCCAGGGCGAGAACATGATCAAGCGCAAGACCGATCGTGGTCTGGACTGGATGCTGGAAGAGGGCACGCAGTTGCTCTCGCACCTGGCGGATCAGCCGCGTGCCTTGCTGCAAAAGGCTTTGGACGAAATCACCGAGAAGAAAGACAAGATCCTCGCGCTGCCACGGGCGAACATCCATGCTGACCTGTTCCGCGACAATGCGATGTTCGAAGGCACGCACCTGACCGGGCTGATCGACTTCTACAACGCCTGCTCGGGGCCGATGCTCTACGACGTGGCGATTGCCTTGAACGATTGGTGCTCGGACGATGACGGCCTGATCGACGGGCCACGCGCCCGGGCATTCCTCGGCGCTTATGCGGCGTTGCGGCCGTTCACTGCGGCGGAGGCTGAGTTGTGGCCGACGATGCTGCGCGTGGCGTGTGTGCGGTTCTGGTTGTCGCGATTGATTGCAGCCGAATCGTTTGCCGGGCAGGACGTGTTGATTCACGATCCGATGGAGTTCGAGCAGCGGTTGGCGCAGCGGCAGACGGTTCATACGCCTTTGCCTTTCGCTCTTTAGAAGCATCGCGAGCAGGCTCACTCCTACAAGGGATCACCTAACCCCTGTAGGAGTGAGCCTGCTCGCGATTGAGGCGAAGCCGAATTGCCTTAAAGCGATTCCAGGCACCCGGCCAGATCATTACCCAACTTTTCCAATACCTGCTCATAGCCCTGAGCCGTCGCCGGGGTGTAACCGCCCAGCGCATCCAGCTCGGCGAGTTTCACCGGCAGCCCGGACACCAGCGTTTCCGCCAGGCGCGGACGCAGTGGTGGTTCGCTGAATACACACGTCTTGCCGACTTCCTGCAAACGCTTGCGCATTGCAGCGACGTGCTGCGCACCCGGCTGCACTTCGGCCGCCACGCTGAACACGCCGGTATGTTTCAGGCCGTAAGCGTCTTCGAAGTAATCAAACGCCTCGTGAAACACGAAGTAGGGTTTGCCCTCAACGCCCGCCAGACGCTTCTTCAAGCGCAGATCCAGTGCATCCAGACGCTCATCGAACGCTTTGGCGTTGCTTTGATAGCGCTCGGCATTCGCTGGGTCGGCCGCGCTCAGGTCAGCAGCCATTTTGTCGGCAATAACCCGCGCGTTGACCGGCGATAGCCACAAATGCGCATCAAGTGTGCCCGGGCGGTGATCGTGATCATGCTCGTCGGCGTCTTCTGCGTGGGACTGGCTGTCTTCAGCGAAATGGCGCAGCTTCATGCCCGGCAGATCCTGCACCGCGACGCTCGGCAGCGTACGACCGTTCAGCACGCGCGGCAGGAAGCCTTCCATGTCCGGACCGATCCAGTACAGCAAATCGACCGATTGCACCTTGCGCACGTCGGAGGGGCGCAGCGCGTAGTTATGCGGTGATGCTCCCGGCGGCAGCAGCACCTCGGGAATTGCCACGCCGTCCTGCACGGCCGCGGCAATCAACTGCAACGGTTTGATGCTGGTGAGGACTTTGACCTCGGCCTGAGCCGAACCGATCAGCAGAAAACTGGCGACAAAAGCCACAGAAACAGAAAAAAGTCGGGACACGATGAGCACTCAAGGAGGCGAGAACGGGTAACATAATAACGTCTCTATCAAAACTCGTCGCCGCCCATGCCTAATACACCGATTGCCAGCCGTCCCCACGACCACTCTCATTGCGTGCACAGCGCTCTGTCCGAGGCCGATGTCCTGTGTGCCCAGAAAGGCCTGCGCCTGACTGCGTTGCGCCGTCGGGTGCTGGAACTGGTGTGGCAAAGCCATAAGCCGCTGGGCGCCTACGACATTCTGGCGGTGCTCAGCGAGCAAGACGGCCGCCGCGCCGCACCACCGACCGTGTACCGCGCGCTGGATTTCCTGCTGGAAAACGGCCTCGTGCATCGGATTTCCTCGCTCAACGCCTTCGTCGGCTGCAATCACCCGGAACACGCGCATCAGGGCCAGTTCCTGATCTGCCGCGAATGCCATGCCGCCATCGAGCTTGAGCAAAAGAACATCAGCGACGCGATCGTCTTCAGCGCCCGCGACGTCGGTTTCATTGTCGAAGCGCAGACCGTCGAAGTGGTCGGCCTGTGCTCCGGTTGCCAGGGGGCTTGATGAGCAACGCGCTGATCCGACTGGAGCAGGTCGCCGTCACGTTCGCCGGGCAGAAGGTGCTGGACAACATCGACCTGAGCGTCGAGCCGGGGCAGATCGTCACCCTGATCGGCCCCAACGGCGCGGGCAAGACCACGCTGGTACGCGCGGTGCTCGGCCTGTTGAAACCGGACAGCGGCAGCGTCTGGCGCAAGCCGAAGCTGCGCGTCGGCTACATGCCGCAAAAACTCCATGTCGATCCGACCTTGCCGCTGTCGGTGCTGCGCTTCCTGCGTCTGGTGCCGGGTGTCGACCGTCCTCGTGCACTGGCTGCACTGAAGGAAGTCGGCGCCGAGCACGTCATCGACAGCCCGGTGCAAAGCGTTTCCGGCGGCGAGATGCAGCGCGTGCTGCTGGCCCGCGCTCTGCTGCGCGAGCCGGAACTGCTGGTGCTCGACGAGCCCGTGCAAGGCGTCGATGTCGCCGGGCAGGCCGAGCTCTACAGCCTGATCACCCGTTTGCGTGACCGCCATGGTTGCGGCGTATTGATGGTGTCCCACGATCTGCATCTGGTGATGAGCACTACCGATCAAGTGGTGTGCCTCAACCGCCACGTCTGCTGCTCCGGGCATCCCGAGCAGGTCAGCGGCGATCCGGCATTCGTCGAGTTGTTCGGCAAGAACGCGCAGAGTCTGGCGATTTATCACCACCACCATGACCACGCCCACGATCTGCACGGGTCGGTGGTCAAGGCGCCCGTTGCGGGCCAACCCCACGTTCATGGAGATAGCTGCAAGCATGGCTGATTTTCTGTTGTATGCCCTGCTTGCAGGTCTGGCGCTGGCGATAGTCGCGGGGCCGTTGGGCTCGTTCGTGGTCTGGCGGCGCATGGCGTATTTCGGCGACACCCTGTCCCACGCCGCATTGCTCGGCGTAGCGCTGGGCTTTCTGCTGGATGTAAGCCCGACCGTTGCGGTGACCGTCGGCTGCCTGCTGCTAGCGGTGTTGCTGGTGACGCTGCAACAGCGCCAGCCACTGGCTTCCGACACTCTTTTGGGGATTCTCGCGCCAAGTACCCTCTCTCTCGGGCTGGTGGTACTAAGCTTCATGCATGAAGTACGGATCGACCTGATGGCCTATCTGTTCGGCGACTTGCTGGCGATCAGTCCGACCGATCTGGCGTGGATTCTCGGCGGCAGCGCGGCGGTGCTGGTATTGCTGGTGACGCTGTGGCGGCCGCTGCTGGCGATCACCGTGCATGAAGAGTTGGCCAGAGTCGAAGGCCTGCCGGTGGCCGGTCTGCGCATGGCGCTGATGTTGCTGATTGCGGTGGTGATCGCGGTGGCGATGAAAATCGTCGGGGTTTTGCTGATTACTTCGCTGTTGATCATCCCGGCGGCTGCGGCACAACGTCACGCCCGTTCGCCGGAGCAGATGGCACTGGGCGCGAGCCTGCTGGGCATGCTCGCGGTGTGTGGTGGCTTGGCGCTGTCGTGGTTCAAGGACACCCCGGCCGGGCCGTCAATCGTTGTGACGGCAGCCGCACTGTTTCTCCTGAGTTTTGTTCTGCCCCGTCGAGGGGTGTAGACTTGCTCGTTTTTTGCGCAAATAGAGAGTCGCAGGAATGAAGCCGTTCGCCTCCCGTTATCTGCTCCTTGTCGCATTTTCAGTGCTGCTGGGCGCCTGCCAAAGCACGCCGCCGGTGGTTGAAACCCCCGACGCCCGCGCTACGGCCATCGCGCAGCTGGAGCAAAGTCTGGCCAGCAGCGAACTGGCCACCGCCGAAGATCAATTGGCGGCATTGCAGACCGAAACACCTAACGATCAGTCCCTTGAGCAATACCAGCGGCAACTCGCCGAAGCCTATCTGCGCCGCAGCCAGATCGTGTTGCAGAAGGGTGATGTGAATGCTGCCGCTACCGCGCTGAGCCGTGCCCGCGCCCTGATGCCCAAGGCTCCGGCGCTGACCGGTGGCGTCAACGGCGCAATCTCCGAAGCGCGCAAGGCTGAACTTGAGAAGGCCGAAGCGGCGTTACTTGCGGCGGAAGCCAAGCCTAAAGCCAAGGTGATCGACCCGACTGCCGAGAGCACCACCGTTGCGCTGAATATCACCGATAGTCGTAAATTACGTCGACAACTGGATGCGATCGCCGCCGATGTGGTGAATTACGATTGTGCCGTGAGCATTCAGGCGCCGCGTACCAATGATTATCCTTGGCTGGCGACTTTGCTGACCAAGCGGGTGAAAAAGCTGAATCCGGATTTCGATCTGAAAATCGAAAGGCAGATTCTGCGCACAGTGCCGGCGCAGATGGTTCTTATCCCGGCTAAACCCTAAAAAGCATCGAGAGCAGGCTCACTCCTACAGGTACAGCGTGATCTCTGTAGGAGTGAGCCTGCTCGCGATAGCGTCTTCTCAGTCAGAGCAGATCCTTAAGCCGGAATTGCCTTGGCCTTCGGCTCCCGATCCCAAACCCGATGCTGCCCAATCGCGGCAATAAACGCCTTGGCCAACTTCGCGTCGGCACCCACGATCAACCCGGCATCCGCCTCAAGCTTCAACACATCGAGCAACTGCTTCGCTTCTCCCTGCAAGGCAATCGCCTTCAAGTGCTTGTACGCCTCAAGCAGGTAGTGCAACGCCACGCCATCGCCACTCAATGCCTTGATCGACGCCGCACCACCCGGCACAAACACCGCGTCGAACGCCACCGAAGGCAGGCCTTCCATCGATGCATCCACCGCCAGGCTCTTGCCGTCAGCGGTTTTCACTGGCGCCGAAGTCGGGCCGAGCAATTTCGCGTGCGCTCCTTCGGCCATGAGGGCCTTCTTCATCGCATCAATCGCCGCACCATCGACGCCGTTCGCCGCAAGAATGGCTACTTTTCGCGTCTTGATGTTTTCCGGCAACAGATTCGCCTGACTCAGTGCCGGTGAGTGATCCGGCGAAGTTTTGCGCACTTCGACCGTGCCTTTGGTCGGCACCGGCAAGCCCAGGTTCTGCGCCACGCGTTTGGCCAGTTCCAGGTCAATGTTGGCCAGGATCTCATTCACCTGACGAGCGCGGATGAACTCTCGCTCGACCTTGCCCAGCTCGAAGCTATAGGCCGAGATGATGTGTTCCTGCTCGTGCTTGCTCATGCTGTGGAAAAACAGTCGCGCCTGAGAGAAGTGATCGCTGAACGACTCGCTGCGTTGACGGATCTTGTTGGCGTCGATGCGTTCCGGATAGCTCTCGAAACCGCCGTCCTGTGCCGCTGGCGGGGTTTCCTTCGGCCAGCCACCGTCAATCGAGTTCGGCTCGTAAGACGCACGGCCCTTGTCGATCACCGTTCGGTGCTGAGCATCGCGCTGGCCGTTGTGAAATGGCGCTACAGGGCGATTGATCGGCAGCTCATGAAAGTTCGGCCCGCCGAGTCGGCTGATTTGCGTATCGGTGTAGGAAAACAGCCGACCTTGCAGCAGCGGGTCATTGGAGAAGTCGATGCCCGGCACGATGTGGCCAGGGCAGAACGCAACCTGCTCGGTCTCGGCAAAGAAATTGTCCGGGTTACGGTTGAGGGTCATTTTGCCCAACGGGGTGATCGGCACGATTTCTTCAGGGATCAGCTTGGTCGGGTCGAGGATGTCGAAATCGAAGTCGTGCTCGTTTTCCTCCTCGATGATCTGTACGCCGAGTTCCCATTCCGGGTAATCGCCCATCTCGATGGCTTCCCAGAGATCGCGGCGGTGGTAATCGGTGTCTTTACCGGCAAGCTTCTGCGCCTCGTCCCACACCAGCGAGCAGGTGCCTGCGGTCGGGCGCCAGTGGAATTTGACGAAGCGCGATTTGCCCTCGGCGTTGATCAGCCGGAAGGTGTGAATCCCGAAGCCCTGCATGCTGCGCAGGCTTTTCGGGATCGCCCGGTCGGACATTGCCCAGATCACCATGTGCGCCGATTCCGGCACCAGCGAAACGAAATCCCAGAAAGTGTCGTGGGCCGAGCCGCCAGTAGGAATCTCGTTATGTGGTTCGGGTTTTACCGCGTGGACGAAGTCGGGAAACTTGATCGCGTCCTGAATGAAAAACACCGGCATGTTGTTGCCGACCAGATCGAAGTTGCCCTCGTCGGTAAAGAACTTCACGGCGAAACCACGCACGTCACGCACGGTGTCCCCGGAACCGCGTGGCCCCTGCACCGTGGAAAAGCGCACGAACACCGGGGTCTTTTTCCCCGGGTCCTGCAGGAAACCGGCTTTGGTCAGCGCCGCGTGATTCTCGTAGCTCTGGAAGAAGCCGTGGGCGCCGGTGCCGCGAGCGTGGACGATGCGCTCCGGAATCCGCTCATGGTCAAAGTGCGTGATTTTCTCACGCATGATGAAGTCTTCCAGCAGCGAAGGCCCGCGGGCGCCGGCCTTGAGGGTGTTCTGGTTATCGGCGACCTTCACACCTTGATTGGTGCGCAGGGCCTGGCCGGTGGCGTCGGAGCGAAACTTCTCCAGACTGTCGAGTTTGGCATTGCTGTTGGCGCGATCCGGGGTGTCGGTTCCGGCCATCTGGCTCTTGTCGGTGACGGGTTTCTTGGTACTCATCAGACGTAAACTCCTCGTTTGACCCCTTTACCTTCCGGGGCTCCTGGGCATTTCCCGGGCACGGCACCCAGGGTTTTCAAGTCGCTTACTTAGTGACTGATGAGGCTTTTGGGCGTTCCTTTTTTATGACCTTTGATCTTGTTATTGCCAAATCGAAGGTTAATTGCGAAATAAATGCTAAGAACCTCTATACGGACAGGCTAAAATGCGCGCCCGGCTAACCGCTGATCCTTTTCTAACGCGCCCCACAAGGTTCGCTACGTGATCGAGTTTCAAAACGTCCACAAGACTTACCGCGTCGCCGGTAAGGACATCCCCGCTCTGCACCCGACCAGTCTCTCGATTGAGAACGGTCAGGTCTTCGGCCTCATCGGCCATTCCGGTGCGGGAAAAAGTACCCTGCTGCGTCTGATCAATCGCCTGGAGCAGTCCTCTGGCGGCAAGATCATCGTCGATGGCGAAGAAGTCACCGCGCTGGACGCCAACGGCCTGCGCCGTTTCCGTCAGCAGGTCGGGATGATCTTCCAGCACTTCAACCTGCTGGCCTCGAAGACCGTTGCCGACAACGTCGCGTTGCCGCTGACTCTGGCTGGCGAGCTGTCGAGCAGCGAGATCAATCAGCGCGTGGCCGAGTTGCTGGCCCGCGTGGGTCTGGCCGACCACGCGAAGAAATACCCGGCGCAATTGTCCGGTGGCCAGAAGCAGCGCGTCGGCATCGCCCGCGCCTTGGCGACCAAGCCGAAAATCCTGCTGTGCGACGAGGCCACCAGCGCTCTCGACCCGCAAACCACGGCATCGGTCTTGCAACTGCTGGCCGAGATCAATCGCGAATTGAAACTGACCATCGTCCTGATCACCCACGAGATGGACGTGATTCGTCGCGTTTGCGATCAAGTGGCGGTGATGGATGCCGGCGTGATCGTCGAGCAAGGTCCGGTGGCCGATGTGTTCCTGCATCCAAAACACCCGACCACCAAGCGTTTCGTGCAGGAAAGCGAGCAGGTCGACGAAGGCGAACAGCGTGATGACTTCGCCCACGTCCCAGGCCGCATCGTGCGTCTGACCTTCCAGGGCGAAGCGACCTACGCGCCGCTGCTCGGCACTGTCGCCCGGGAAACCGGCGTCGACTACAGCATCCTTGCCGGTCGCATCGACCGCATCAAAGACGTTCCTTATGGGCAATTGACCCTCGCCGTCACCGGTGGCGACATGGAGGCGGCCTTCGCCCGCTTCACCGCCGCTGACGTTCACATGGAGGTATTGCGCTAATGGAAGACCTGATCAGTTTCTTCACCAATATCGACTGGTACGAAATCTGGCTGGCCACCGGCGACACCATGCTGATGCTCGGCGGTTCGTTGCTGTTCACCGTGTTGCTCGGCCTGCCGCTGGGCGTGTTGCTGTTTCTCTGCAGCCCGCGTCAGTTGCTGGAAAACCGTGGCCTGTACGCGGTCATGTCGCTGGCGGTGAACATTCTGCGTTCGTTGCCGTTCATCATTTTGTTGATCGTGATGATCCCGTTCACCGTGCTGATCACTGGCACGTCGCTGGGCGTGGCCGGTGCGATTCCACCACTGGTGGTCGGGGCTACGCCGTTCTTTGCGCGTCTGGTGGAAACCGCACTGCGTGAAGTCGATCGCGGCATCATCGAAGCGACCCAGTCGATGGGCGCGACCACGCGACAGATCATCGTCAACGCCTTGCTGCCGGAAGCCCGCCCGGGCATCTTCGCAGCGATTACGGTGACGGCGATTACACTGGTGTCCTACACGGCGATGGCCGGTGTGGTCGGCGCCGGTGGTCTGGGTGACCTGGCGATTCGTTTCGGTTACCAGCGTTTCCAGACCGACGTGATGATCGTGACCGTGGTGTTGCTGTTGATTCTGGTGCAGGTGTTGCAAATGGTCGGTGATCGACTGGTCGTGCACTTCTCGCGCAAGTAATCCGGATTTGTAAAAAGACATGAGCCGGCCATTCGCTGGCAGGCGCCAGACGGGCGCCTCAAAAGGAGTTAGCTGAATGAAAAAACTGATCGTTGCCCTGGCTGCAGTTGCAGCTTTTTCGGCCCACGCCGACGAAACCCTGACCGTTGCTGCCACTCCGGTGCCGCACGCGGAAATCCTCGAATTCGTGAAGCCGGCACTGGCTAAAGAAGGCGTGGATCTGAAGGTCAAGGTATTCACCGACTACATTCAGCCGAACGTACAGGTCGCTGAAAAGCGTCTGGACGCCAACTTCTTCCAGCATCAGCCGTACCTTGATGAGTTCAACAAGGCCAAGGGCACCAGTCTGGTGGCGGTGACCGGCGTGCATCTGGAACCATTGGGCGCGTATTCGAGCAAGTACAAGAAGCTCGATGAGCTGCCAGGCGGCGCCAATGTAGTGATTCCGAACGACGCCACCAACGGCGGTCGTGCGCTGTTGCTGCTGGCCAAGGCTGGCGTGATCACCCTGAAGGACCCGACCAACATCCTGTCGACTGTCAAAGACATCGCGCAGAACCCGAAAGACCTGAAAATCCGTGAACTGGAAGCCGCGACCATCCCGCGCGTGCTGACCCAGGTCGATCTGGCGCTGATCAACACCAACTACGCGCTGGAAGCCAAGCTCGATCCGTCCAAGGATGCGCTGGTCATCGAAGGCAATGACTCGCCGTACGTGAACATCCTCGTGTCCCGTGCGGACAACAAGGACAGCGACGCGATGCAGAAACTGGCTGCTGCCCTGCACAGCCCGGAAGTGAAGAAATTCATTCTCGAGAAGTACAAAGGCGCGGTACTGCCGGCGTTCTGATTGATTGCTGCAATGAAAAAGGGGACGCCATGGGCGTCCCCTTTTTTTGTACCCGAAACACCTCGGTAGGAGCGCGGTTTTGTGGTGAGGGGATTTATCCCCGTTGGGCTGCGAAGCAGCCCCAAAACCTGCAATCGGGATTTATCAGGTAGACCGCGTGCGCTGGGTTTACGACTGCTGCGCAGCCGAACGGGGATAAATCCCCTCGCCACGATGGGTTTTCCGGTGCTATCAGGGTGGTTACTTGCGGTTAAGCATCACCGGCAACTGCGCAATCAACTTGGCGTTATTCAACGGCGCCCGAATAAACCCGCGCTGCGTGCCGTCCGGCCCGATCACCGCCAGATTACCGCTGTGATCAACCGTGTAATTCGGCTTGCTGGTATCGGCCGGAATAAACGGAATGCTCACCGCGTTGGCGACTTTCTGCAGCTCTTCAATCGACTTCGGCGTCAGGCCGATGAATTGCGGATCGAAGTAACCCAGGTACTGCTTCAACTGCTTGGGGTTATCGCGGTTCGGGTCAACGCTGACCAGCACGATCTGCAACTTGTCCACAGCGTCCTTCGGCAGTTCACTCTTGATCTGCCGCAGTTGCGCGAGGGTGGTCGGGCAGATGTCCGGGCAGAAGGTGTAGCCGAAGAACAACAGACTCCACTTACCCTTCAACTCATTGATCGTGACCGGTTGGCCGTCCTGGTCGGTCATCGTCACGTCCGGCAGATTGCGGCTCTGCGGCAGCAGGATGATGCCGGCGTCGATCAGCGCGGTCGGGTCGCCCTGGCCCTTGCCGCTCAGCACTTTGTTGACGGTCAGGCCGAGGATCAGCGCGATCACGGCGACGAGGATGAAGACGGTTTTCTGGGTTCGAGTCATAGGTTCAACAGTAAGTAGTGGTCTACGAGCAGGGCGATGAACAGCAGGAACAAGTAGTAAATAGAGTACTTGAAGGTGTTGATCGCCGCGTGCGGCCGAGTGCCACGGTACAGCACCACGGCCCATTGCAGAAACCTTGCGCCCAGCGCGAGGGCACAAATCAGGTAGAGCACGCCGCTCATGTGGATCACATACGGCAGCAGACTCACCGCCAGCAGCGCGAAGGTGTACAGCAGAATATGCACCTTGGTGTAGTGCTCGCCGTGGGTCACCGGCAGCATCGGAATGTCGGCCTTGGCGTATTCCTCTTTGCGATGGATCGCCAGCGCCCAGAAGTGTGGCGGGGTCCAGGCGAAGATGATCAGCACCAGCAGCAACGGTTCGGCGCTGACGTGGCCGGTCGCAGCGGTCCAGCCGAGCAGCGGTGGCGCGGCGCCGGCGAGGCCACCGATGACGATGTTTTGCGGCGTCGCGCGTTTGAGGAAACCGGTGTAGACCACCGCGTAGCCGAGCAGCGAGGCCAGGGTCAGCCACGCGGTCAGTTGATTGGTGAAAGTCAGTAGCAACGCTTGGCCGAGCAGCGCCAGCACCAGTGCAAAGGTCAGCGCCGCAGCGGGCGACACCCGGCCCTCGGCCAGCGGTCGTTTGTGGGTGCGCGCCATCACCGCATCGATACGCCGGTCCACCACATGGTTGACTGCCGCCGCGCCGCCGGCGCACAGGGCAATCCCCAGATTGCCGAACACCAGCACCGTCCACGGCACCCCGGCGCGGGTCGCGAGAAACATCCCGACCAGCGAGGTGATCAGCATCAGCACCACGACTTTCGGTTTGGTCAGTTCCAGATAATCGCGCCACAGCGCCTGTGCGGGACGTTCGCCGGTCAGAATCGCCATGGCGTTTCTCCTTTTATTGTTATGGGCGCGGCGGAATGTTTACGCGGGCTCAGGCGCCAGCGGGTGAGCATCGGCTGTTTCACCCGCACCAGACTGGTCCGTGCGTGGTAATTGACCAGCACCATGGTCAGCAACAGCGCGGCGCCGCCCGCGTTATGCGCGACGGCCACCGGCAGCGGCAGATGGAACAGCACGTTGCTGATGCCCAGCGTGATCTGGGCGGCGAGGGCGATCAGCACCAGCCCGGCCAGTCGGGTCATGCCGACCACTTTCAGTTGCCAGGCCAGACCGAGCAGCACCAGCGTCACCAGCAGCGCGCCGATGCGGTGAGTCAGATGAATCGCCGTGCGTGCATCGCTGTCGAGTTGGCCGCCGAGGTAATTGGGGCCGATGTGTTGGGTCAGGTGAAAACCGTTGGCGAAGTCTGCCGCTGGCAGCCATTGGCCGTGGCAGGTCGGGAAGTCGATGCAGGCGACAGCCGCGTAGTTGGAACTGACCCAACCGCCCAAGGCGATCTGGCCGATCACCAGCAACAGGCCGGCAGTCGCCCAATATTGCAGACGTTTGGGCACGGTCAGCGCCGGCAGCACGCCGGACAATCTCAACGTCAGCAGAAACAGCAGACTCAAGGTCGCAAAACCACCGAGCAAATGCCCCGTCACCACTTGCGGCCAGAGCTTGAGCGTCACCGTCCACATGCCGAACGCCGCTTGCGCGAACACCACCGCCAGCAGAAACAGCGGCAGCTTCAACGGCTGCCCCGGATCGCGGCGATTGACCCACGCCCGCCCGGCCAACACGGCGATGAGCATGCCGAGGGTGCCGGCGAAGTAACGGTGGATCATCTCGTTCCAGCCTTTGTGCGCAACCACTGGCGAGTCGGGGTAATGCAGTTCGGCATGGGCCAGTTGGGCTTCGCTTTTCGGCACGCTGATAAACCCGTAGCACCCCGGCCAGTCTGGACAGCCGAGGCCGGCGTGGGTCAGGCGCGTATAGGCGCCGAGCAACACGACAATCAGTGCCAGCAGGGTGGCAAACAGCGCGAGGCGAAATCCAGGTTTGGCCATGACGATGCCCTTATCCGATGTTCGACAGTTTCAGCAGATGGCGCAGGTCGTTAAGCAGATCCTTGCCTTTGACGTTCGGGTCGTAACGCAGCACCAGATTGCCGTGAGGGTCGATGATCCACAGTTGCGGCGTGGCTTTGTCGCCGGTGGTCTTGCTGAACGTGGTGACATCCAGTGGATAGCGTTGCAGTTGCGGGTATTCGCGGGTCAGTTTGGCATCGTAATCCGCGGCCAAAGGCTGTGCGGCGGCCAAGGCGTGGCTGGCGCGACTGGCATCCCGACCGAGGCCGATCTGAATCTGTCGCGCCAGATACACCAACTGCTGGCAATCGACGGCGCAATCCTTGGGCGCAGTCACCAGCATCTGCCAGCGATCTTCATCGGCGACCACACCGAGGTCGGCGCGGGACTGACCGTTGCCAATCAATTCGCCGTGGTAGCTGCGGCCGTCCGGCACCCAGAACTGCAATTTGTACATGCCGGTGGCGAGGATCATCGGACCGATCACGCCGAGCAGGATCAGCAGCAGTTGAATGCGTCCGCGACGGCGACTGGCGACGGGTTTCGCTTCAGACATGCTGGGTGGATTCATGGCCGTTCCCATGGTGTTTCTCCTTTGCGTTGTGCCAGCCGAGATAGACATAAAGACCGAACAGGGCGATGGCCATGGCGAACCACTGCACGGCGTAACCGAGGTGTTTTTCCGGGCCCATGGCGACCACTGGCCAGTCGGCCTCGTAGCTGGCCGGGCCTTGTTCTGCGCGCACTTCGTAGGCGAAGCCGTCGCGGTCGAGGGTTTTCCACAGCTTGGCCGGCTCGACGGCAGTGATGGTTTGCGGCCAGGTGCTGCTGACCGGATCGGCATGCAACTGGAAGGTCGCGCCGGGAGCGACATAGACCCAGGCATCGATACTCAGCGCCTCGGCGGGTGTGCTGAATTGTGGTGCTACGCGGCGATCCGGCCACGGCAGCCAGCCACGATTGACCAACAGCCACAGTCCGGTGGCCCGATCCTGAAACGGTTGCAGCAGTTCCACGCCGACCTTGCCGTTACGTTGGCGATTGTCGAGCAGCAGGCTGTGCGCGGCATCGAACTGGCCATGCAGGCGCACCCGGCGAAACGCCGGATCGGCGCTGTGCAACAATTCGCTGCTGGCCATCGGCTCGGCGGCGCGGCGTTCGGCGTAGTTGGCGAGGAGGGCGGTTTTCTCCGCGCCACGGCTCAGTTGCCAGAACCCCAGCGACACCAGCAGCGGCAACAGCAACGCCACCACCAATGTCGGTACGACGCCCGGCCGAAAGCGCTTCATGGCCGCGCCAATAAGTCAGTCGTCTGGGTCGCTATACTCAAATGCATCGCCTGTCCCCCGGAGTCTTCCCATGCTCAAAGCAGCCATCGTTCTGCTGCTGATTGCCACGGTGATCAGCCTGTTCAGCGGCCTGTTTTTCCTGGTCAAGGACGACAGCCATTCAAATCGCCTGGTCATCGCCTTGAGTGTTCGGGTGGCATTGGCCGCTGCAACCGTCGGCTTGATCACCTGGGGTTTTTACAGCGGCCAACTGGTGTCACACGCGCCGTTCTAGCGGGCGCTTAAAGTACGTAAACAAAGATGAACAAGCCGATCCACACCACATCGACGAAGTGCCAATACCAGCTCGCCGCTTCGAAGCCGAACTGGTGCTCGTTGTCGAAATGGCCCTTCATGATCCGCATCAGCATCACGAACAGAATGATCGTGCCGATGGTCACGTGGGCGCCGTGGAAACCGGTGAGCATGAAGAACGTCGCGCCATAGATGCCGGAACCGAGGGTCAGCCCCAGTTCGTGGTAGGCGTGCATGTATTCCTCGGCCTGCAAGGCGAGGAAGCCGCAGCCCAATAGCACGGTGATCGCCAGCCAGATCTTCAGCGCGCCGCGATGGCCCTTCTTCAAGGCGTGGTGGGCGATGGTGATGGTCACGCTGGAGCTGACCAGCAAAATCGTGTTGATCAGCGGCAAGCCCCAAGGGCTGATGACTTCCTTGGGTGGCGGGAACAGTTTCGGGTCGGGTGTGTGCAGCAGCGGCCAGGTGAACTGGAAGTTCGGCCAAAGCATGTGCGCGATGCCTTTCGGGCCTTCACCACCAAGCGCCGGGCCGGAAATGTGCCGCACGTAGAACAGCGCACCGAAGAACGCGGCAAAGAACATCACTTCGGAAAAGATGAACCAACTCATGCCCCAGCGAAACGAGCGATCCAGCTGCGGGCTGTACAACCCCGCACGGCTTTCCTTGATCACCGTGCCGAACCAGCCGAACAGCATGTACGCCAGCAGCAACCCGCCGACGAAAAAGATGTACGGGCCGTGGGATTCCGGGCGCGCAGCCTTCAGATCGTTGAACCAGGTGGCGAGGCCGTACACGGTGATGACCATGCCGAGTGTGGCGATGATCGGCCACTTGCTCTGGGCCGGAACGTAATAATGCTCATGAGTTGCCATTTATTGTTCTCCTTATCGGGCACGCTTAACCGCCAGTATTTGCAGCCACTGGTGGATGACGGGCGGTGATATCGAACAGCGTGTAGGACAGCGTCAGGTGCTTCACATCCTTGGGCATGTCGCGGTCAACAATGAAACGCACCGGCATCTCGATCTGCTGACCGGGCTGCAGCACCTGCTGGGTAAAGCAAAAACATTCGGTCTTGTGGAAATACGCCGCCGCCTCGCTCGGGGCGATGCTTGGCACGGCCTGGGCGCTCATCGGTTTGTCGGTCGGGTTGCGGGCAATGAAGATCATCTCGTTGACCCCGCCCGGGTGGGCGACCAACTCCTCACCCTTGGGATAGAACTCCCACGGCATGTCGGCATTGTTCATCGACAGAAACTGCACGCGCACCTGCCGCGTGTTATCGACGACTTGCTCGCCTTCGTACTGCCCGGCGGTCTTGCCGTTGATGCCGAAGGCTTTGCACATCACGTCGTAGATCGGCACCAGGGCAAAACCGAAAACGAACATCGCCACCACTACGCCGAGCAGGCGGGTGACCAGTTTCTTCAGCGAGATCTCAGCCATTTTTTTCAGCCTCTACGCCCAACTCTGTGGGAGCTGGCTTGCCAGCGATGGCTGCCTGCCTGACACACCGCACTGGCCCCATCGCTGGCAAGCCAGCTCCCACAGGAGTTTCAGCAATGCGGAAAATGTTCATTTCACTTCCGGCGGCGTAGTGAAGGTGTGATACGGCGCGGGGGAGGGCACGCTCCATTCCAGGCCTTCGGCGCCATCCCACGGTTTGGCCGGTGCTGGCGGGCCGCCGCGAATGGTCTTGATCACGATGAACAGGAAGAACAGCTGCGTGGTGCCGAACATGAACGCGCCAATCGAGGAGACCATGTTGAAGTCGGCGAATTGCAGGTTGTAGTCCGGAATCCGTCGCGGCATCCCCGCAAGCCCCACGAAGTGCATCGGGAAGAAGGTCAGGTTCATGCCGACGAAGGACAGCCAGAAGTGCAGCTTGCCGAGGGTTTCGTCGTACATATGGCCAGTCCATTTCGGCAGCCAGTAGTAGGTAGAGGCGAAGATCCCGAAGATCGCACCCGGCACCAGTACGTAGTGGAAATGCGCGACCACGAAGTAGGTGTCCTGATACTGGAAGTCCGCCGGGGCGATGGCCAGCATCAGCCCGGAGAAACCGCCGATGGAGAACAGAATCACGAACGCCACGGCGAACAGCATCGGTGTTTCGAAGGTCAGTGAGCCTTGCCACATGGTGCTGGCCCAGTTGAACACCTTCACCCCGGTAGGCACCGCGATCAGCAAGGTCGCGTACATGAAGAACAACTCGCCCACCAGCGGGATGCCGACCACGAACATGTGGTGCGCCCAGACGATGAACGACAGGAACGCGATGCTCGCCGTGGCGTAGACCATCGAGGTGTAGCCGAACAACGGCTTGCGCGAAAACGTCGGGATGATCGAGCTGACCGCGCCGAACGCCGGCAGGATCATGATGTACACCTCGGGATGCCCGAAGAACCAGAACACATGCTGGAACAGTACCGGGTCACCGCCACCGGCGGCACTGAAGAAACTGGTGCCGAAGTGGATGTCCATCAGCATCATCGTCACGCAACCGGCCAGCACCGGCATCACCGCGATCAGCAGGAACGCGGTGATCAGCCAGGTCCAGACGAACAGCGGCATTTTCATCAACGTCATGCCCGGGGCGCGCAGGTTGAGAATGGTCGCGATCACGTTGATCGCGCCCATGATCGAGCTGATGCCCATCAGGTGGATGGCGAAAATGAAGTAAGTCACGCTTTCCGGCGCGTAAGTGGTGGAGAGCGGGGCGTAGAACGTCCAGCCGAAATTCGGCCCGCCACCGGCGGTGAACAGGGTCGAAACCAACAGCAGGAACGCCGCCGGCAGCAGCCAGAAGCTGAAGTTGTTCATCCGTGGCAGGGCCATGTCCGGCGCGCCGATCATCAACGGGATCATCCAGTTGGCGAGGCCGACAAACGCCGGCATCACCGCACCGAAGACCATCACCAAGCCGTGCATGGTGGTCATCTGGTTGAAGAACGCCGGTTCGACGATCTGCAATCCGGGCTGGAACAGTTCGGCGCGAATCACCATGGCGAACGAGCCACCGAGCAGGAACATGGAAAACGCGAACCACAGGTACAGCGTGCCGATGTCCTTGTGGTTGGTGGTCAGCACCCAGCGCATCAGGCCTTTGGCGGGGCCGTGGGCGTGGTCGGCATGACCGTGGTCATCGATTACAGCGCTCATGGCCTGTCTCCTGTAAACGAGTGAGCTGGGCGGACCGGGGCGCGATGTCCCGTCCGATGAATTACCTGCGCGATAGACCGGGTCATTTGCTTTCCGCCTGTTTCAGCTCCAGCACTTCTTTTGGCGTGACCATGTCGCCCTTGTTGTTGCCCCAGGCGTTACGTTCATAGGTCACGACCGCCGCGATATCGACTTCCGACAACTGCTTGCCGAACGCTGCCATCGCAGTGCCGGGCTTGCCGAAGTACACGCGGTGCAGGTGGTCGGCTTTCGGTCCGGTGGCAATCGGCGAGCCTTTGAGTGCCGGGAACATCGGCGGCAGACCCTGGCCTTCGGCCTGGTGACAGGCGACGCACGTGGTGTGGTAGATCTTGTCGCCACGTTCCTTGAGCTCGTCGAGGGTCCATTCCTTGCTCGTCAGCTCTTTGAGTTGTGCGGCTTCGGCTTTGCGGTCGGCGAGCCATTTTTCGTAGTCGGCTTTCTCTTTGACTTCGACCACGATCGGCATGAAGCCGTGATCCTTGCCGCACAGCTCGGCGCACTGGCCACGGTAGATGCCGGGTTTGTCGACACGCGTCCAGGCTTCGTTGACGAACCCCGGGATCGCATCGCGCTTGACCGCAAAGGCTGGCACCCACCACGAGTGGATAACGTCGGCCGAGGTCACGAGGAAACGCACCTTGGCGCCGGTCGGCAGCACCAGCGGCTTGTCGACCTCTAGCAAGTAGTGCTCGCCCTTGGTTTCCTTGTTGTGGATCTGCTCGGCGGGAGTGGCCAGGTTGCTGAAGAACTCGACGTCCTGGCCCAGGTATTTGTAATGCCACTTCCACTGATAACCGGTGATCTGGATATCGATATCCGGCTCACTGGTGTCGTACATCTTGATCAGGGTGGCAGTCGCCGGAACGGCCATCGCCACCAGAATCACGAACGGCACGATGGTCCAGAGGATTTCGACGGTGGTGCTTTCGTGGAATTTTGCGGCGACCTGCCCGGTCGAGCGGCGGTGCACGATCATCGACCAGAACATGGCGCCGAAGACGATGATGCCGATCACCACACAGATCCAGAAAATGGTCATGTGCAGGTCGAATACTGCGTGACTGATTTCAGTCGCTCCAGGCGCCATATTTACAGTCCAGGCCGCGTTGGCCTGGCTGAAAATCGACCACAACAGGAGGCCCATCCAGACGTGTGGATGTCGCATCATTGCGGGTTCCCCTTATCGTTCTTGTTATCCCGCCGGCTTTCGCCTGCGGCAAGGGAGCGGCTGCATCAGACTACGAACTTGATTTGCCGTGCCTTGCTGCGGGTGCAGTCGGGCGTCATCAGCTAACTCCATTCATTGGCGAGTATAGACAGCGACTGGAAATTGCAATGCGCGGACGTAAATCATCTGAAACAGCTGGTACTTGCGTTCCATGGCCCGAATGGAGAAGGATGCAGACGAGTGGTGGCAAATCGATATAACGCAGGTGCATCAAGGATGAAATAATTATGACAAATGCGTCTTAGCATTTTTCGTAAGCCAGCTAACTTATGTCTTCCCTATTTCATTGCCTTGTTTCCTGGAGTTTTCATGAACACCGCCGCATTGCGCGAGCAGATCCAAAAAGCCCGACAAACCGAGCAAGAAACCGGACGGCTGACGCGTCAGCTGCAAGCCAAACTGCCTCATTTACACTCGGCAATCCAATTGCCTGAAACCGATCGTGAAGGCGTACTGACACGTTTTGTCTCCGCCTATATCGACGAAGTACCGGACCTGCTGGACGCAGCCAATGAAGTCGCCAGGGAAGCGGGAATCGAGTCGCAGATCAAACCGGTGCTGAAAATCGCCGAGCAGTACTTTATCCAGCCGCCAGTAGGCCTGGACAGTCTGCTGGACGAAGCCTATCTGGCGCACCGCTTTGTCGAAGAGGTCAACGACCTGTACATCAAGCATTTCGGCCAGCCACTGATCCCCTTGGACATGACGGTCGCCAATCTGATTGCTCACCAATTGCTCGGTGAGGAATTTGCCAACAAACTGGACGAAGTGGTGCACCACGCGGTGGACAGCATGCTCGACGACGACAGCTTTGCGCTGGAGTCGGTCGAAGCCTACCGCGAAAAACTCAGCAGCCCGGACACCGGCGCCGCGTGGAAACGCTGGCCGTGCATGGGTCGCCGCCTGGGTGTAGGTCTGGAGCTGGATCAGCCAGCCGCGTAATGCAGAGTCACCTTTAATACCTGTGGGAGCTGGCTTGCCAGCGATTACGGTAGGTCATCAACATCTCTGTTGACTGATTCACCGCTATCGCTGGCAAGCCAGCTCCCACAGGGTTTTGGGGGATTTAGCCCGCCGCACCGATCCCGGTATTGGTCCGAACCCGCCCTTCAAGCCGTCGCTTCAACCCTCGCGACTCGATCACCAGTTTCGACCCCTTGGCCGCATTCGCCCGGCCCCACTCTTCCAGTAACTCCAGACACGAATGGTCGATGTAGCTCAGATTATTGAGCGGCACGTGCACCGTCGTTCCCGTTGGAATGCTGCCGAGCACCTGAGTCAGCGCCGGCACCTTGAGGAACGTCGCCGCTCCCACCAGCCGTAGTTCCATCTCACCGTCCTGCGGCAGATCGATCAGACTGATCTTCAATCGCGAAGCCTTGAACGCCAGTTTCACCAATGTCAGGCCGAAGCCGATCAGCACGCCGGTCAACAGGTCAGTGAAGATGATTGCCAGCGCTGTGGCGGCGTAGGTGAACATCGGCATCCGCCCATAGCGACTCAGGCCACGGAACGCCTTGATATCGACCAGTTTGAAACCGGTATAGACCAACACCCCCGCCAGGCTCGCCACCGGAATGCTTTGCAGCACACTCGACAGCAACAGCACGAATGCCAGCAGCCACAGACCATGGAAGATCGTTGAATAGCGCGTAGTCGCACCGGCCTGCACGTTGGCCGAGCTGCGCACGATCACCCCGGTCATCGGCAGCGCGCCGACCAGACCGCAGAGCATATTGCCGACACCTTGTGCCGACAGTTCACGGTCGAAGTCCGAACGCACGCCGTTGTGCATGCGATCCACCGCTGCCGCCGACAGCAGGGTTTCGGCACTGGCGATAAACGCCACGGCGAAGGCCGCGATCAGCAGCGTCGGGTCAGCCAGACTCAGCAGGTCGGCAGGCTTCAGCCAGTCGATGGCTTCCGCCAGATTGGCCGGCACCTCGACCCGTTTCACCTGCAACGCCAACAGCAGACTGGCACCTGTCGCCAGCCCGACTCCAAGCAACGCCCCGGGAATAAAGCGCAGCTTATGTGGGCGGAATTTCTCCCACAGCCACATCACTGCAATGGTCGCCAGCCCGAGCAATCCGGCCTGCCAGCCAAGCGATGGCAGTGCCTGCGCCACCGCAGCGGGGAACGCGGTGAGGTTATCCAGCCCGGAGGGTTTTGGCGCCGCGTCGAGCATCACATGCACCTGCGACAGCACGATCAACACGCCGATCCCGGCGAGCATGCCGTAGACCACCGCTGGCGCGGTAACCCGGAACCAGCAACCAAGCTTCAGACGCCCGGCGACCAGTTGCAGAAAACCCGCCAGCAACAAAATCGGCCCGAGCATCTCGATCCCGTGCTGGCGCACCAGCTCGAAGACCAACACCGCCAGGCCCGCCGCCGGCCCGCTGACCTGCAACGGCGAGCCCGCCAGCCAACCGACCACCAAACCACCGATGATCCCGGTGATCAAGCCTTTGGCCGGTGGCAGCCCTGAAGCAATCGCAATGCCCATGCACAGCGGCAGGGCGACCAGAAACACAACCACCGAAGCCAGCAGCTCCCGTGGCAGAACCGCTTTCAATTGAGCAGCACGCATGGTGATTCTCCCGAAGCTTTCTTCAGGCGTGGCTCCGCCTGGCCGCTGAAACAGCGACCGGCGTCAAACCACACAGATTTTTAGGAAGATTTAGAAGCGCGCTTTGGGCGTCGCCACCGGAATCGGATGGCTGCCATCGAGCGGCAGGAATCGAGCCTGATCCGCGTCGTAAGCTTTGATTTCACTGGTCTTGATGTCGTAGACCCAGCCATGGATGAACAGATGACCGTTCGCCATGCGCGAGGCTACCGAAGGATGGGTACGCAAGTGCTGCAATTGGGCGATGACATTTTCCTCGGTGAGGATATGCATGCTCTCGTTTTCGTCGGTGCAGTTGCAGTTGTCATGCACCATGGTTTTCGCGACTTCGGCGTGGCGTAACCAGGCTTTGACCGTCGGCATTTTTTCCAGGCTGTCGGGATTGAGCACCGCACGCATCGCGCCGCAATCGGAATGGCCGCAGATGATGATGTGCTGCACGCCCAGAGCCAGTACCGCGTACTCGATGGCGGTGGAAACACCGCCGTTCATCTGGCCGTAAGGCGGTACGACGTTGCCAACGTTACGGGTCACGAACAGATCGCCGGGGGAGCTGTGGGTGATCAGTTCGGGAACGATGCGCGAGTCGGCGCAGGTAATGAACATCGCCCGTGGCGACTGGGCCGTGGCGAGTTTCTTGAAGAGTTCTTCCTGCTGCGGAAAGACCTCATGACGAAAATGCAGAAAGCCATCAACGATATGTCGCAGCGCTGCATCGGCGGATTCCGCCCCAGGGACGGCTTGCGCCGACGCAGCCAACGGCTGTTTATCCTTGTCACTCATGATTCATCCTCTTTGGCGGATTCAGGGAGTCTTCCCTTGTATTCCGATATGAAGCCAGTGGCTGTTTAAACCATCCGGGCCATCCAGACCCGTCAGTCACTCGATGAACAAGGTAGCCGTCGAAACTTAACTCAAACTGAATCAAACGCTCTAGAACGTGTGTTCCAGGTCACAAAAAACGTGACTGAGGTATTTCGACGGAAGGATTCCAACCCCTCAACCATAGGTCAATTGTCGCTAAATCAACGACATCTGGCGACCCGGCGGACAGAAGGCTGTGCAGTCGAGGTTGTAGCCCTCCCGATGATTAAGGCCAAGACGCTTGATCGCCTTGGCGAAACGCTGCGCGAGGAGATCGGCGAACGGCCCTTCACCGCGCATCCGCGCGCCGAAACGGCTGTCGTAGAGCTCCCCGCCACGGCTTTGGCGGATCAGGCTCAACACATGCGCCGCACGTTGAGGATAGTGCGCTTCAAGCCATTCCTCGAACAGCGGCGCCACCTCAAGCGGCAGGCGCAACATCATGTACGCGGCACTTTGCGCGCCGGCCGCGTGGGCTTCGGTCAGCAGGCTCTCGATTTCACTGTCGTTGATCATCGGGATCATCGGTGAACACAGCACACCGACCGGAATTCCCGCCTCGCGCATCACCCGGATCGCCCGCAATCGCGCCTTGGGCGCAGCAGCGCGAGGTTCGAGGATACGTTTGAGTTCGTCATCCAGCGTGGTCAGGCTGATCATCACCGCCACCAGCCGTTGCTGCGCCAGTTCCGTGAGCAGGTCGAGGTCGCGCAGGATCAGCGAACCCTTGGTGACGATGGTCACCGGATGTTTATAGCGCAGCAGCACTTCGAGGGTCTGACGGGTGATTTTGTGTTCGCGTTCGATGGGTTGATACGGATCGGTGTTGGAGCCCAGATTGATCGGCGCACATTGATAGCCTTTTTTACTCAGCTGTTCTTCCAGCACCTGCGCTGCGTTGGTCTTGGCGATCAGCCTGGTTTCGAAATCCAGCCCCGGCGACATATCCCAGTAGGCGTGGCTCGGTCGTGCATAACAGTAGATGCAGCCGTGCTCGCAGCCGCGGTAGGGATTGATCGAACGATCAAAGGGCAGGTCCGGAGAAGTGTTGCGGGTGATGATGGTTTTCGCCGTCTCGAACATCACCTCGGTGCCTTGGGTGAGCGGCACTTCCTGATACCAGCCGTCATCCTCGGCCACCGAACGGTTCGGTGCGAAGCGATTGTGCGGATTGGTCGCGGTGCCGCGGCCGCGAGGTGGCAGAGGGGTAGACATGACAACGCCTCGATACTGTTTTTATATACAGTATCGAGGCGTTGTTGATCTGGCTAGTGCCGTCGGGCGATTGCTCAGTTGTGTTGTGTCACCTGACCGAGGTCGTCGCCGGAAGTGTGCTTCATATCATCCTTGCGCAACTCGGCCACATCGCCTGGCTTGACCGGCGCGCCCTTGTTGCCCCAACTGCCACGAATGAAACTCACCACGTCCGCCACTTCCTGATCCGACAACCGCCAGGCGAACGCTGGCATGGTGAAGGTCGACGGTGCGGTGTGCGTGGCCGGCAAAGTCCCGCCCTTGAGCACGATGTTGATCAGCGAGGTCGGGTCTTCCGATTGCAGCACCGGATTGCCCGCCAGCGCCGGGAACACCCGGGTGTAGCCGTGACCGTCGGTACGGTGGCAGGCCGCGCAGTTGTCGATGTACACCGACGCACCGCGTTGGCTGTCGTCGCCGTTCCACAGGGCTTTGGCGGCTTTCTCATCGTATTGATGCGGCTGATCGGCCGGGTCATTGGCCGGCAGCGACTTGAGGTAGCGGGCAATCGCGGTCAGATCGGCGTCGGTCATGTATTGCATGCTGTGGGTGACCACATCGCTCATGCCGCCGAATACGGCACTGCGATCACTGCGCCCGGTCTTGAGGAACTGCACCAGTTGCTCTTCGCTCCAGCCGCCGAGGCCATCCTTGTGGTCGCCGCGCAGGCTCTTGGCGATCCAGCCTTCCAGCGGCGCACTGCCGGCGAGGAAGTTTTTGCCATCGGCCGCGCTCAGGGATTTTTCCTGCATGGTCAGGGCTCGTGGCGTATGGCAGGCGCCGCAATGTCCGAGGCCTTCCACCAGATAAGCCCCACGGCTGATCACCGGATCGTCCGACGTTGCTTTGTAGTCCTCGACCTTTGGCGCAAACATCCAGCGCCAACCCATCAGTGGCCAGCGCATGCTCAGCGGCCAGGGAATGTCACTGGCCTTGTTCTCTTGCGCCACCGGTTCGACGCCATGCATGAAATACGCATACAGCGCTTTCATGTCGTCTTGATTGACGCGGGCGTAGGACGGATACGGCATCGCCGGGTACAGCGTGCTGCCGTTTTTGGCGACGCCATGGCGTACCGCCTGGTCGAAATCCTCGAAGCTGTAATCACCGATACCGGTTTTGTCCGGGGTGATGTTGGTCGAGTAGATGGTGCCGATTGGCGTTTCCATCGGCAGGCCACCGGCAAACGGCTTGCCGTCCTTGGCGGTGTGACAGGCCACGCAGTCCCCGGCACGGGCCAGGTATTCGCCGTGTTTGATCAAGGTTTGATCAGCTTCGGCGCCGAACAAGGATGCACTGCCGAGCAGCGCCAACGTCGCGATAACGAGATTCTTCATGGTCATCGCTCCTTAAGCCTGAACCAGCGGGCCGGGGTTTTTCAGGTATTGCTCGCGGATCGCTCTGGCTGACCAGTACGTCAGTGCAGCGACCAGCCCCGTAGGGTTGTAGCCCAGACCTTGTGGGAAAGCCGACGCGCCCGGCACGAAAACGTTGTGCACGTCCCAGCTCTGCAAGTAGCGGTTCAGAGCACTGGTTTTCGGGTCGGTGCCCATGATCGCGCCACCGTTGAGGTGGGTGGTCTGATAGGACGCGGTGTTGAAGTGGTCGCCGACCTTTTTGCCGATTACAGCAATGGCTTTCGGGCCCATGGCTTCGGCAACCTTGCCCATTTTTTCGACCATGAAGCGGTTCATCTTGATGTCGTTTTCCTGCCAGTCGAAGGTCATCCGCAGCAGCGGCAGGCCGTAGGCATCACGGTAAACCGGGTCCAGATCGAGGTAGTTGCCACGGTAGGACTGATGCGCGCCGTGGGAATCCATCGACACCTGGTGGGTGTAGTAATCGGCCGTCGCGCGTTTCCAGTCACTGCCCCATGCCGGCGTGCCGGGTGGGTTGGAAGTACCGGCAATCGGCCGGCTGCCTGCCTGGTTGACCCACATCGGCGAGCCGCCGACAAAACCATGCGGCCCGTGATCGAAGTTGTCAGCGTTGAAGTCATCGATCGCCACGCCGTTGCCGCCGGCACCGATGAAGTTGTTGGTGTGGGTGTCCTTGTCGAAGAACGCCTTGATGGTGGCCATGTTCTGGTAAGCGAAGTTCTTGCCGACCACGCCTTCACCGCTGATCGGGTCGTACGGTTTGCCGATGCCGGAGAGCAGCATCAATCGCACGTTATGGAACTGGAAGGCACCGAGGATCACCAGATCCGCCGGTTGCTCGATTTCCCGGCCCTGACCATCGATGTAGGTCACGCCCGTGGCCTTGGTCTTGGTGCTGTCGAGATTGACCCGCAGCACATGGGAATTAGCCCGCAACTCGAAATTCGGCAACGGCTTCAGCGCCGGCAGAATGTTCACGTTCGGCGAGGCTTTGGAATACATGTAGCAGACGTAGCCACTGCAAAATCCGCAGAAGTTGCACGGGCCCATCTGTGCGCCGTAGGGATTGGTGTACGGCCCGGAGGTATTGGCGGAAGGCAGGTTGTAGGGTTTGTAACCGACTTCGGTAGCCGCTTTGCCGAACAGCTGTGCGGACACGGTGTTCTTCTGCGCTTGCAGCGGGAACGGGTTGGAGCGATCCGGGGCGTACGGGTTGCCGCCCTTGCCCTGACCGACCAGTTGGCCTTTGACAGTCCAGGCCTGGCCCGAGGTGCCGAAGACTTTTTCGGCGTAATCGAAGAACGGTTCCAGCTCTTCATAGCTGACGCCGAAGTCCTGGATGGTCATGTCCTTGGGAATAAAGCTTTTGCCGTAGCGCTCTTCGTAATGGCTGCGCATGCGCAGTTCGATTGGATCGACACGAAAGTGCACGCCCGACCAGTGCAAACCGGCACCGCCAACACCGTTGCCCGGCAGGAACGCACCCAACTGGCGGTTCGGCAGGGCGATGTCATTGACGCTATGGCGAATGGTGACAGTCTCTTTGGAGATGTCCTGGAAGAGTTTTTTCCGCACGCTGTAGGTCAGTTCGTCGATCACCTGGGGATAGTTGCCGTCAGGGTAGGTGTCCTGCATCGGCCCGCGCTCCAGCGCCAGCACGTTGAGCCCGGCCTCGGTCAGCTCTTTGGCCATGATCGCGCCGGTCCAGCCGAAACCGACGATCACCGCGTCGACCTTTTTCATTACCGTTGCCATGCTCAAGCCCTCTCGCCGCGAATCGAAACTGCCGGGAAGGGGTATTGCTCGTTGCGTTCCACCCAATCCATGAAATCGGCGCGGGCGCCGGGGAAGCCGATCATGGTCCAGCCGACCATGCCTTTATTGCCGCCGTGGATCGGGTCGCAGAAAAACCCTTCCTTGGTGTTTTGCAGTAACAGGTTGAAGAAAATCGTTGCTGGAACGGCATCGAATTGCGGTTTTCCGGCTTCAAGCTGCTTCAGCAGATCGTCTCGGGTAGCGCTGTCTTGCTGCGCAAATGTTTTGCCGTTGAGGGATTTCGTCCACTGATCCGTGGCGGCAATGCCCAGGCGATAGATCTCTTTGGGCACCAGTTTGCTCTGCCAGCCCATCTCGGGTGCGGCGTCGGCATTGAACGGGCCTTGCATGTACCAGAGGGCACCAGCGGCGTACGGGGTGTTCATCTGACGGTCGATGTATTCCGGCACGCCGGCTTCGAGAGCGCCCGGGCCTTGGGCGTCATTAGGGATCAACTGCGCCACGGCGGCATTGATGAACGCCCATTCTTCGGCAGTGAAGTAACTCGGCTGATAAGTGCCGGCGTCGGCGCGAACCGCTTGTGCCTTTGGTGCTGCGGGCGCGGCTTCTGGCGCGGCTTGCAGCATGCTGCTGCCAAGTCCGGTTCCGGCGAGGGTGACCACGGGAATCAGGGTCAGGGATTTGCGTAAAAAATCACGCCGCGGGTTGTCTTGATCTTGATCAGACATGGGGATGCACCTCATCAGGCATTGATGGTTGTCAGCCATTTCTGCGAATGGCTTCAGGGTTATTTGTCGAGACGCGGCCGTGATGACCGGGAAAAGGGGGACACGTCTGCAACATGATGTGACAAATGGTAGCAGGCTACCCATCGTGATGAATCGATTCAGCGGAAAAAAGCCTGAATTTTCGACCAAGTCCCGCTTAATCCGCTGCAATTCACGATTCTTTGACGATTGGCTCACAGGCCTTTGACTGCCCGAGGTCGAAGCTGCGAGCCCATCACTGATGAATCCCATACGGTCACCCCAGCATGTCTCGACTGCGTCTTTTCCCTGCTATCTGTTTGTCGCTTGTTGCAATGCTGCACTTGATGCCGGCCCAGGCTGCTGAGGTCACTCCGCGTCCTGCGGAATGGGCGCAGCCGGTGGAGGCGCAATACAACCTGTTCCAGATGTCCCCAACGTTGTATCGCAGCGCGTTGCCTGACAGCGGCGCCGTGCCGTTGCTGCAAAAACTCAAGGTCGGCACGGTGATCAACTTCCTGCCGGAAGAGGACTCGTCCTGGTTGAAGGCGCCGGATATCAATCAGGTGCAGCTGCCGTATCGCACCAACCATGTGGATGACAGTGATGTGCTCAAGACATTGCGCGCCATTCAGAGTGCCGAGGCTAACGGCCCGGTGCTGATGCACTGCAAACATGGCTCCGACCGTACCGGTCTGATGGCGGCGATGTACCGCGTGGTGGTTCAGGGCTGGAGCAAAGAAGATGCCTTGAGCGAAATGACGCAAGGCGGTTTTGGCGACAGCAGCCACTTCAAGGACGGTATTCGCTACATGATGCAGGCGGATGTCGAAAAATTGCGTACCGCGTTGGCCAATGGTGATTGCAGCACCAGCGCCTTCGCCACCTGCTCGATGAAGAGCTGGTTCCAGTCCAGCAACGTCAAGTGAGTTGAACCTTCCACGGCATTGCGCCGTGGAAGGTTATTTGCCGACTCAGTGTTGCTCGTCAGGTTTTTTCTTCAGTTTCGGATTAGGGAAAAACTGCACCGCCTGGACTTTCTTGTCCGGTGCAGGCTTGAGCGCGCTGGTATTGACCCGCGTGCCCAATTCCTTGGGCACTGACAGCCCCTGTTCATTCAGCGTGTCGGCATAACCGCAAGCCACGCATTCGCGATGTGGCACTGAATCTTCGTTCCACATCATCAGCCGATCCGGCTCGCTGCACGCCGGGCAGACTGCCCCGGCGATAAAGCGTTTCTTGGTAATCACTGGCCCCTCGCTCATGCTGCCGCGTCCTCACTCAGGCCGCTGTGGCGCAAGAGTGCGTCAATCGACGGCTCACGACCACGGAAGTCGACGAACAGCACCATCGGTGCCTGTGAACCACCACGCGCCAGAATCGCTTCGCGGAAGGCGCGACCGGTTTCAGCGTTGAGCACGCCGTCTTCTTCGAATTTCGAGAAGGCGTCGGCCGACAGCACTTCGGCCCACTTGTAGCTGTAATAGCCTGCTGCGTAACCGCCGGCAAAGATGTGCGCGAAGCTGTTCGGGAAGCGGTTGTACGCCGGTGGGCGCATTACAGAGACTTCGTCACGGACGCCTTCGAGCACTTGTGCCACGCTGCGACCGTCACCGTGGGTGGCGTGCAGTTCGAAGTCGAACAGCGAGAATTCCAGCTGGCGCACCATCATCAGGCCGGACTGGAAGTTTTTAGCCGCGAGCATTTTTTCCAGCAGGTCCTGTGGCAGCGGCTCGCCGCTTTCGTAGTGACCGGAGATCAGCGCCAGACCTTCCGGCTCCCAGCACCAGTTTTCCATGAACTGGCTTGGCAATTCGACCGCATCCCACGCCACGCCATTGATGCCGGACACGCCGGCATGCTCGACGCGGGTCAGCAGGTGATGCAGGCCGTGGCCGAATTCGTGGAACAGGGTGGTGACTTCGTCGTGTGTCAGCAGCGCAGGTTTGCCGCTGTCGGCCGGGGTGAAGTTGCACACCAGATTAGCCACCGGGCTTTGCAGTACACCGTCAATGGTGCGGCGACGGTCACGGGCGCCGTCCATCCACGCACCGCCACGCTTGTTGGCGCGGGCATACAGGTCGAAGAAGAAGCGGCCTACGTGCTGGCCGTTTTCCTTGATCTCGAACAGGCGCACGTCCGGGTGCCAGGTGTCGAAGCCTTTCTGTTCGGCGATCTCGATGCCGTACAGACGCTGGACGATGGCGAACAGACCGCCGAGAACTTTATCGATCGGGAAGTAGGCGCGCAGGGTTTCCTGAGCGACGCTGTAGCGTTGTTCACGGAGTTTTTCCCCGTAGAAACCGCTGTCCCAGCTTTGCAGATCGGCGCAACCCTGCTCGGCGGCATAGGCCTTGAGCTGTTGCAGATCCTGCGCAGCGAATGGTTTGCTGCGCTTGGCCAGATCACGCAGGAAGCTCAGCACCTGATCGCTGGACTCGGCCATTTTCGTCGCCAGGCTCAGCTCGGAGAAGCTGGCGAAACCCAAGAGTTTTGCCAGCTCCTGACGCAGGTCGAGGATTTCTTCCATCACCGGGCCATTGTCGTTCTGACCGGCGTTCGGGCCTTGATCCGAGGCGCGGGTGCAGTAGGCGGCGTAGACCTCTTCGCGCAGTGCACGGTCGTTGGCGTAGGTCATCACCGCGAAGTAGCTGGGGAATTCCAGAGTGATCAGGAAGCCTTCGAGGTCTTTCGCCTGTGCGGCGGCAGCCATTTGCGCCTTGGCCGAATCAGTCAGGCCGGCGAGTGCCGCTTCGTCGGTGACGTGTTTGGTCCAGGCCTGGGTGGCGTCGAGCAGTTGGTTGGAGAAACGGCTGCCCAGCTCCGAAAGTTTGCTCTGCACTTCGGCGTAGCGTTTCTGTTCGGCTTCCGGCAGATCGATACCCGACAAACGGAAGTCGCGCAGGGCGTGTTCCAGAATAGTCTTCTGCGCCACGTCGAAACCGGCAGCTTCCGGGCTGTTGGCCAGTGCTTCATAAGCCTGGAACAGCTCGCGGTTCTGGCCCATCTCGGTGGAGTAGGCGCTCAGGGCTGGCAGGCACGACTCGTAGGCCTCACGCAGCTCGGCGCTGTTGCGCACGGCGTTGAGGTGGCTGACCGGGCTCCACGCGGCGCCGAGGCGGTCATTGAGTTCGTCCATCGCCAGGACCAGGCCGGCCCATGTAGGGTTCTGCACTTGGGTCTTGAGGATTTCGGCGATGGCGGCGCGGTTGTCAGCCAGGATGGTTTCGATGGCCGGCAATACGTGTTCGGCACGGATCGTGGAGAACGGCGGCAGGTCGTAGGACTGCAGAAGAGGGTTGTTCACGCTCACGGTTGGCACCTTGGCTGGAAGAAACATGCGCCCATCTTAATTACAATCGACACTCACCGCAGCTATCGGCGACAGAGAGAGAACTAATCGTGTCCCTTCGCAAATACCAGAACCACACCCCGCAGTTGAGCAAAGGCGCGTTTGTCGACGGCTCGGCAGTGGTGATCGGCGACGTTGAAATCGGTGAAGACAGCTCCGTCTGGCCGCTGACCGTGATCCGTGGCGACATGCACCGCATCCGTATCGGTGCGCGCACCAGCGTGCAGGATGGCTGCGTGCTGCACATTACCCACGCTGGCCCGTTCAACCCGGACGGTTTTCCGTTGTTGATCGGCGATGACGTGACCATTGCGCACAAAGTCATGCTGCATGGTTGCTCGGTCGGCAGCCGCGTGCTGATCGGCATGGGCAGCATCGTCATGGACGGTGCGGTGGTTGCGGACGATGTGATCATCGGCGCTGGCAGCCTGGTGCCGCCGGGCAAGCGTCTGGAGAGTGGCTTCCTTTATGTCGGCAGTCCGGTGAAACAGATCCGGCCACTGACCGACAAGGAAAGCGCCTTTTTCACCTACAGCGCGGCGAACTACGTGAAGCTCAAGGATCTGCATCTGGCCGAAGGCTACGACCAGCTCTGAATCGACTTACACCTGCTCAGGATTTCTCATGCATTACCAGACCGTACTGTTCGACCTCGATGGCACCCTGACCGACCCGCGTGAGGGCATTACCCGCTCCATTCAGTTCGCCTTGGGCAAACTGGGTATCGATGAGCCGGACCTGACCAAACTCGAACACTTCATCGGCCCGCCGCTGTTGCAGGCGTTTATGCAGTTCTATGACTTCGACGAGGCGAAGGCGTGGGAGGCGGTGAATTTCTACCGTGAGCGCTTCAAGGTCACTGGTTTGTACGAGAACCGTGTGTTCGACGGCGTCACGCCGTTGCTGGAAACCCTCGCCGGCCAGGGGCGGCAGTTGTACATCGCCACTTCCAAACCGTGGGAGTTCGCCCGGGAAATCGCCCGGCATTTTGATTTTGCCCGGCATTTCAAGGTTATTTACGGCAGCGAGCTGGATGGCACTCGCACCAACAAGGTCGAGCTGATTGCGCACCTGATGGCGGAAGAAGGACTGGACCCGGCTAAAACGTTGATGATTGGCGACCGCAAACACGACTTGATCGGTGCTCGCAGTAACGGGCTGGATGCGGCGGCTGTTGGTTACGGGTTTGGTAGCCATGAAGAGCTGAGCGCCGAGGCACCGGCTTATCACTTTGAAACGCTGGCCGAGTTGCATCAGGCATTTTTGCAGCGCTGATCAGTACGTTATCGCGAGCAGGCTCACTCCTACAGGGGATTTGTGGCGAACACCGATCCAATGTAGGAGTGAGCCTGCTCGCGATGAGTCCCTATCAACTGCCGGAGTTCTGCGAATCTGCCAAAGCTTTCAATTTCGCTTTGCGCTCCCCGACCGTCAACCCGCCCAGCTTCTCGACCTCGGCAAAAAACCTCACCCAATCCCCATCCACCTGCCTGAACAACGCCGCAAACGCCGGCACCCATTGGTCATACAGACCAAACGGCAACAGCCGCGCATTGTTCAGCGGTGCGTTGACCCAGGCGTCGTAACGCTTGTCCCCGCCCCACTGACTATCACGCATCGCCCGGTAGTCCTGCCGGAACCGTTCGAACTCCGCCGCTTTGCGCTCGCGCATCTGCGGCGCCGGCAGCGGTTGTGCATAAAGCTTTTCCAGCCGTGAACGGGTCGCCAGCACCAGCTCGATAAACTGATCGCGCTGGATCATCTGCGAGCCGTTGTCCGGCGGCAGCCCGCGAAACGCTCGCCATTGGCGCGTACCTTCCTGCTCGACGAAGGTGGCGAAGGACTCGTTGAACTCGGTGTCGTCCTTTACATAAAAGCGCTGATGCCCCAACTCATGAAAAATCAACGTGGCGACACGCTCATCGCCCCAGCCCAGCATCGTGTTGATGATCGGGTCGTTGAACCAGCCGAGGGTCGAGTAAGCCTCGACTCCGCCAATCGACACGTCCATCCCCTGCAAGTGTTGAAGCGCCGCCTCACCTCGCGCCCCGCTCTGGCTGTAGTAGCCGCGATAGGCCACACACCCGGCAATCGGGAAGCAATGGTTTTGCGGGGTCAGGGAAAACTCTGGCGTAGCGAAGACATTCCACACCACAAACGGTCGGCCAATGTCGGCGTACAAGCGATAACTCTGGTTGTCCGGCAGGTGCAAATGCTCGCTGGCGAAATCCCGGGCTTTTTGCGACTGGACCAGATGCGCACGCAATTTTGCATCGCGGCTCGGGTCGGCGATCACCTTCGTTACCGGCTCACGCGCCCGCAGCAATTGCAGCTGACCGTCAGCCAACTGGCTGTAGTAGCTGACGCTGGAGCAACCGTTGAGCAGCAAAAGCATCACACCCGGAAACAAAATCCGAAAAACGCGATCAAGTAACCGATGGCTTGGAAGCGGCCTGATCAAAATAAAAAATTCCCTGGAGAGTCTGCCCGCAAGACTATCCCGCCAAATGGAGCTCCGCTATGCGCAAGTTGCTACTGACCACGGGCCTGCTGACGCTGACCGGTTGTGCCGGGTTCGGTATGCCCGCACCTGACCCGACGCAAGCCTGGATCGATCTGGATGCCCGGCAGCAGGACACCGCGCTGCAAGCGCTGGAGGTCGATGACAAAGCGGCTGTGGACAAGCGTTATTTCGAAGTGCAGCCCGGTAGCCATCAACTGACCGTGCGTTATCAGTTCCCGGTGCAGGCGACCAATATCGGCCCCGACGCCGAACCGCTGTGGCGCGATTGTCAGATGAATCTCAAATTCAAGGATTTCAATGCCGGGCAGCGTTATCAGTTGCAGGCGGGAAGTATCGGTTTCAGGCCTTGGGCCAAGCTCTACGATGAGCAGCGCAACGTCGTGGGCCAAGGCACACCGGCAGGCTGTCAGCGCACCTGATCGGCGTTATGCTGGATGTCCGAATCATGGGACATTCAACATGCGCAAGTTGATGCTGTTGCTCGCGGTCGGCGTGATTGCCGGTTGCCAGACGCCGTTGCCACCGGTCGATCCGCAAATGGCCTGGGTCGATTTCTCGACGCCGACGCCGGGCGGCAAATTGCTCATGGCTGAACGCCTGGACAATGTACGTTTGAACGACGGGCGGTTCTTTCAGGTCACCCCCGGTAGCCATGAGCTGCGGGTGCGTTTCGACTTCGAAGTGTTCGGTGGCGGTGGCGGTTTGATGACCGGCCCCGTTGAGCGTCTGTGCTATCTGTACATTCGCTATGACCATTTCGAGGCCGGGCAGCGCTATACGCTGGAAGGTCGTTCTCTGGCGTTCACGCCGAGCGCCCGACTGTACAACAGCAAGCGCGAAATCGTCGCCGAGGATCGCGACGTCAATTGCATCATCTGAGCCGAATCAGTTGCCGTTCTTCTGATAGATGATCGCTTTGGTGCCGTAGTCGCAGGTACCGACAACCATCGCCACGTCGTGTTTGTCCGCCTCTTCCTTGCTCACGATCTCAAGGGTGTAGGAGGGCACGGCGTTGGCCTGAATCTTTACTTCGATCTCGTTCTTCAGTTCTTCGCAGTCTTTGGGTGCCGCAAGAACCGATGTGGCCAATGCACTGCACAGAATCGCCAAGCCAATACGTTTCATGGTGAAGCTCCCTGGAAGCAGCGCGCATGATCATGCGCTGAAACTGCTGGTGCTTATTCGAGCATATTTTGGCTGAGCGGGTGCTGACTTTGCTCACATCTTTAGCTGACAATTTCAAGCATTGTGGTGGTTGTCAGATTGCCTTCGCGGGCAAGCCCGCTCCCACATGGATCGTGTCTGGCGCAAATCCCTGTGGGAGCTGGCTTGCCAGCGAAGGCGTCAGCGCTGGCAACGCCTTATTCAAAGTGTCCGAAAATCAACTGACCAGCGTCGCTTCCAGGCTGATCTGCGCATTCAGCACCTTGGACACCGGGCACCCTTCCTTGGCCTTTTTGCTCAGCTCATCAAACTGCGCCTGGGTCGCCCCCGGAATCTTCGCTTTGAGAATCAGCTTCACCGCGGTGATCGCAAAGCCGCCTTCAACCTGATCCAGAGTGACCTCGGCGTTGGTGTCGATCGACTCGGCCTTGAGGCCGGCATCGCCAAGAATCATCGAAAACGCCATTGAGAAACAGCCGGCATGCGCAGCGCCGATCAGCTCTTCCGGGTTGGTGCCCTTGCCGCCCTCGAAGCGCGCCTTGAAGCCGTAGGGTGCTTCTCTGAGGACGCCGGTCTCGGTGGAAATCGAGCCGATACCGGTTTTCAGATCACCAGCCCAATGTGCGGATGCTTTTTTCACGATAGCCATGTGTGCCTCCTCAAGATCTGGCGCGGAACGCCGCACCGTCGTGGTTTTAGCTTGCAAGGCTTCTGAGGATAGACGTGGGAGCAAAGTTCAGCCTGTCTGAATCGTTGACTTTTTTAGTAGGATTTTTCGCTCTGCTATTGAAACTCGGGTATATGCCCTTATTGCAATGAACACGCCTATGAATTCGGCAGGTTTTCGTTCGCAAGAAAAAACCTGCACCCCATTCGGAGAAGCAGGTTCATGAAGCAACTGTCCGACGTTAAGTTTTCTACCCTCGACCTGGTGCCGGTTCGCGAGAACGGCAGCCCCGCGCAGTCGCTGCGCAATTCGCTGGATCTGGCGCAGCATGTCGAGAAACTCGGTTACACCCGTTTCTGGGTGGCCGAGCACCACAACATGGACGGCATCGCCAGTTCCGCGACCTCGGTATTGCTGGGTTATCTGGCTGGCGGGACGTCGAGCATTCGCGTCGGCTCCGGTGGGGTGATGCTGCCCAACCATGCGCCGCTGGTGATCGCCGAGCAGTTCGGCACTCTCGAAAGCCTGTACCCGGGTCGGATCGATCTCGGCCTTGGCCGTGCGCCGGGTTCCGACCAGATGACCGCGCGCGCCTTGCGCCGGGAGCGTTCCGGCAGTGCTGACGATTTCCCCGAAGACGTTGCCGAACTGGTGCGCTTCCTCGGCCCGCGTACCCCGGATCAGCGCGTGATCGCGATGCCGGGCACTGGCACCAATGTGCCGATCTGGCTGCTCGGTTCCAGTCTGTTCAGTGCGCAACTGGCTGGCGAGCGCGGTTTGCCTTACGCCTTTGCCTCACATTTCGCACCGCGCTTCATGCACGAGGCGATTCGCGTCTATCGCAATCACTTCAAGCCGTCGGCAGTGCTCGACAAGCCTTACGTGATGCTCGGCGTGCCGCTGGTGGCGGCGGATACCGACGAGCAGGCTGATTATCTGGCGACCTCGGTGTACCAGCGCATTCTTGCGTTGATGCGTGGACAGAGCCTGGTGCAGCGCCCTCCGGTGAAAACCATGGAGGGTCTGTGGCTGCCGCATGAACGTGAAGCGGTGGGTGATTTCCTCGGGTTGGCGATGGTCGGCAGTCCGCAGAAAATCCGCGCGAAGCTGGAAGTGCTGGTTGACCAGACTCAAGCAGATGAGCTGATCTTTACCTGCGACCTGTATGAGCATGCTGATCGCCTGCATTCCTACGAGTTGTTGGCGCAGGTGATGAAAGGCTGAGGCCACGATTTTTTAGCCCGGTACGAAACATGTAGGAGCTGCGGCACGCTGCGATCCTTTGATCTTGATTCGAAAGATCAAAAGATCGCAGCGTGCCGCAGCTCCTACATGGGAAATCATTGCTCACAAAAAAGCCGACGCATTTGCGTCGGCTTTTGCATTTCAGGCGCGATCAACCGCGTTTGTAGACGATTTCCTTGGCGCCACCTTCGCATTTGCCGACGACCTTGCCGTCTGCTGCTGCACCTTTGTCGGCAATCTCCAGCGAATAACCGGAAACGCCTTTGGCGTCCAGCTTCGCCGCGATCTCGCTTTTCAGCTCTTCACATGGCTTGCCGGCAGCAAACGCACCACCCGCAAGGCTCAACAAACCTACTGCCAATATAAACTTCTTCATCGGTCGCACTCCCTGGTCGGATTAAAAGAGGCGGGCATCGAGTCATCTACCCGATGCGCTCACCCTATAGCGCTTTGCCATTCCTATGGCACTCGGCCAGCGCGCAAGTTCAGAAGCGTAGTTCAATATCAGCTGCTGGCAATCCGGAAACCGACTTTCAGGGTTACCTGAAAGTGTGCGGCCTTGCCGTCCTTGATGTGACCGCGAGTATCGATCACTTCAAACCATTCCAGATGCTTGATGCTCTTGTTGGCTTCGGCCAGCGCGTTGTTGATGGCGTCTTCGATGCTGCTGGGGGATGAACCGACCAGCTCGACTTTTTTGTACGTGTGATGGTCACTCATAACGATCTCCTTGGTGGCTGAATTACAGCCTAGCAGTGATTCCGGGTATTGATTTGGTCGGCCCGCAGCGAGGTGAAGTTCAGAATTTCTGCACTTTCTCAAACCTGCGAAGTCCCAAACAACACACGCCACTCATCACCAATGCAGGAGAGCCACCATGGCCAACACCTCTTTACGTAAAGCCTCGTTGCAAAGCATGGAAGCCGAGATCGAGAGTCTGCTCAAATCGTTGGAAAGCCTCAAAGACGACGCCTCGGACGAGTCGCGCAAGACCCTCAAGGCGCTGAAAGGCAATGCTGAAAGTGCGCTGAAACATTCGCGTCACCTGCTCAGCGATGCTTACGAAGAAGTCAAAGTCAAAACCCGCGAGACCGGGATCGCCACCCGTGATTACGCGCAGGAACATCCGTGGACGACTGCCGGCGTGGCAGTCGGTGCACTGGGGCTGCTGGCCGCTTACTTGCTGTTCAAACGCGGCGAGTGATCCGTCTGGCGCAGCTCTTGTTTGAGCCACTGCGCCAATTGCCGGGCGCGTCCGTCTGCGGCGCGCTTGGGTAGCCACAACGCCAGTTGCGCCGGGGTTTCACAAAAGCCCCACGGCGCAACCAGGCGACCGGCCTTCAAGTCTTCGGTCACCAGCGGCTCAGGGGCAATCGCCACGCCAAGCCCTGCCACCGCTGCCTCCAGCAAATAATACAAATGCTCGAAACCCTGCCCCAACTTCAACGCTTTGGCGTCGAGGTGGTTTTGCTGTGCCCAGCTTGGCCAGGCCTGTGGGCGCGATGTGGTGTGCAGCAACGGTTCGTTGAGCAACGCCTCGGCGGGCGCAGCTTGTAATCGCTGGTAGCCGCTGAACATCGGGCTCATCACTGGGCCGATACGCTCGCTGGCGAGTTCATAGACCTGCATGTCGGCCGGCCATGGCGGTTCGGCGAACAACAGTAACGCATCGAGCCCCGGGCGGCGTGGATCGAGATCGCCTTCTCCCGCGGACAAGTGCAGGCGCAAGTCCGGCAAGTCAGCATTAAGCCGTCCCAAGCGCGGGATGAACCAGCGTGCGAGCAAGCTACCGGAGCAGCCCAGGACGAACGGCGCATCAGCGGTGCTTTGCGTCAGTTCGGCGCAAACACTGCGCAAACGCTCGAAAGCCTCGCCGCTGGCGTCGCGCAATCTTGTGCCGGCATCTGTGAGTTTCAGGCCGCGCCCTTCCTTGACGAACAGGCTGACGCCCAAGTGTTCTTCCAGCACTTTCAGCTGACGGCTGACTGCACCGTGGGTTACGTGCAGTTGTTCGGCGGCCTGGCTGACGCTGTTTAGCCGGGCGGTGGCTTCGAACGCACGCAAGGCGTTCAGCGGGGGAAGGTCGTGGCTCATGAGATCTGTGAGTTTTCCTGACAGGTTGTGGCGATCTTATCGGTTTTCAGCTTAGAAGGTCAGGGGTAGAGTGGGCGTCATTGTCTTCTCATCCGAATTCACCTGGAGCGCCCCATGACCCAGACTTCGAACACTTCCAATCTGCGTAACGGCCCTGACGCCAACGGCCTGTTCGGCGCGTTCGGCGGTCGTTATGTTGCTGAAACCCTGATGCCGTTGATCCTCGATCTGGCCCGCGAATACGAAACGGCCAAGGAAGATCCTGCATTCAAAGAGGAATTGGCCTACTTCCAGCGTGACTACGTCGGACGTCCGAGCCCGCTGTACTTCGCTGAGCGACTGACCGAGTTCTGTGGTGGCGCGAAGATCTACCTCAAGCGCGAAGAGCTGAACCACACTGGCGCGCACAAGATCAACAACTGCATCGGCCAGATTCTCCTGGCGCGGCGCATGGGCAAGAAACGCATCATCGCCGAGACTGGCGCCGGCATGCACGGCGTGGCAACTGCCACCGTGGCTGCACGTTTCGGTCTGGACTGCGTGATCTACATGGGCACCACCGACATCGAGCGCCAACAGGCCAACGTGTTCCGCATGAAGCTGCTCGGCGCCGAGGTGATCCCGGTGGTTGCCGGCACCGGCACCCTGAAAGACGCAATGAACGAAGCGCTGCGTGACTGGGTGACCAACGTCGACAGCACCTTCTACCTGATCGGCACCGTGGCTGGCCCGCACCCGTACCCGGCGATGGTTCGCGACTTCCAGGCGGTGATCGGCAAGGAAACCCGCGAGCAGTTGCAAGCCCAGGAAGGTCGTCTGCCGGACAGCCTGGTGGCGTGCATCGGTGGCGGTTCCAACGCGATGGGCCTGTTCCACCCGTTCCTCGACGACAAGAGTGTCGAGATCATCGGTGTTGAAGCCGCCGGTTACGGCATCGAAACCGGCAAGCACGCAGCCAGCCTCAATGGCGGCGTACCGGGTGTGTTGCACGGCAACCGCACCTTCCTGCTGCAGGATGACGATGGCCAGATCATCGACGCGCACTCGATTTCCGCCGGCCTCGACTACCCGGGCATTGGCCCGGAACACGCGTGGCTGCATGACATCGGTCGCGTCCAGTACACCTCGGTGACTGACGACGAAGCGCTCGATGCCTTCCACAAATGCTGCCGTCTGGAAGGGATCATTCCTGCGCTGGAAAGCGCCCATGCCCTGGCTGAAGTGTTCAAGCGCGCACCGACCCTGCCGAAGGATCACCTGATGGTGGTCAACCTGTCCGGCCGTGGCGACAAAGACATGCAGACCGTCATGCACCATATGGAACAGTCCCAGCAGGAGAAACACTGATGAGCCGCCTGCAAACCCGCTTTGCCGAACTCAAGCAACAGAATCGCGCCGCGCTGGTGACCTTTGTCACGGCGGGCGATCCGGATTACGACACTTCGCTGGCGATCCTCAAGGGCCTGCCGAAAGCAGGTGCCGATGTGATCGAGCTGGGCATGCCCTTCACCGATCCGATGGCGGATGGTCCGGCGATTCAACTGGCCAACATCCGTGCCTTGGGCGCCAAACAGAATCTGCTGAAAACCCTGCAAATGGTTCGCGAGTTCCGCGAGGACAACAGCGACACGCCGCTGGTGTTGATGGGCTATTTCAACCCGATCCACATGTACGGCGTCCCACGTTTCATCGCGGATGCCAAAGAGGCCGGCGTTGATGGACTGATCGTGGTCGACATGCCGCCGGAGCACAACTCGGAGCTGTGCGATCCGGCCCAGGCTGCCGGGATCGACTTCATCCGTCTGACCACGCCGACTACTGACGATGTGCGTCTGCCGAAAGTGCTCAATGGCAGCTCGGGTTTTGTCTATTACGTGTCGGTTGCCGGTGTGACCGGTGCTGGCGCCGCCACTCTGGAACACGTCGAAGAAGCGGTGGCGCGTCTGCGTCGGCATACCGATCTGCCGATCAGCATCGGTTTCGGTATCCGTACGCCAGAGCAAGCGGCTGCAATCGCCCGTCTGGCCGAGGGCGTGGTAGTGGGTTCGGCTTTGATCGATCACATCGCCAATGCCGAGACTCCGGCGCAGGCCATCGATGGCGTGCTGAGCCTGTGTTCGGCATTGTCCGAAGGCGTGCGTAAGGCCCGCGTCAGCTGAAGGTAAAGTTCCTGATACAGAGGAATTAGCGCCTCGCGGCACAGACTAAATGAGCAAGACCGAGGGATTCAGAACCACGTTCTGAATCCCTTTTTGCTGTTAGTGCAGTGAGGAAATACCCGATGAAAATGCCGAAACGTCTGATTGCCAGTCTGGGCGTGCTGATGATCAGCGCGACACCGCTGCTGGCCAGCGCCGATCAGCACAATGATCAACGCGACGATCACGACCACGGCGGCCCGCAACAGGGCCAGCACGACAATCGCGGTGATGATCACCATGACTGGCAAAGCAGTCACCGTGGTGGCCCGCCACCTCGCGATTTTGGCCCGGTGCGCCAGACCATTCATGACAATCATGGCTACTTCGTGCGCGGTGCACCGCCACCTCCGGGTATTCGTCTGGAGCGTGGCCGGCCGCTACCACACGGCTATTACGGCGAGCGGCTGGATGGACGGGCGCTGGGGCGGTTGCCGGTGTATCCGGGCTATGAATGGCGCCGGGCCGGGAGTGACATTGTGCTGATCGCGATCGGTACCGGGATCGTCTATGAAGTTCTGGACGGTGTTCTCAACTGATCGCGTGGCGAGAGGTTGATTAACTGTGGTGAGGGAGCTTGCTCCCTCACCACAGGGGTTTTAAGGCAGTTCCAGCCCACCTGCGGCCTTGTGCAGTTTGCGCAAGTGTTCGCCGATCTGTTTCACGTTGGCCTCGTTGGCGGCAATCTCCGCAGCCCGCTTGGGTTCCAGCAACGCTCTTACTTCCTTGTCGAGATCCCCGGACAGCGCCAGAAGTTGTTTCTGGCGCTGGCTGCTTTCGGCTTCCAGTCGGCTTGACTCGCTTGGCTGCGGCAGACCATAACCCCGCGAATCCAGAAGCTCCGCCGGGCGGCTGAGGAAGCCGCTGTTGGCGAGGATTTGCTGCAAGGTCGCGTTGGCCTTGTCCATGCCGCCGTTCTCCAGTTCCCGGGCACCGAGGTAACGCTGTTTGACCTCATCTTGGGCCAGCAACAATTGCCGGCGGAAGCTCGCTTGCTCCAGCAGCAATAGCGCGGCACTGGTGCGCAGGTCGGCGCGTTCGAACCATGGGCGGCGTTCCTCGGCCGAGAGTGAAAGCCATTCCTCGACGCTGTTCTGCTTGATCGGCAATTGCTTCTTCAGCACATCAAACATCGCCTGATAGCGATCACGGAAAGAGTCGAAGCGGTAGCCAAGTCGCAGCGCTTCCTTTGGATCGTCCAGCACGCTGGTATCAGCAAGCCCACGGCCCTTGAGCACTTCAAGCAAACCATTGGGCATGATGCTGTCGAGGCCGGTGAGCTGAGCGTTGTTGCTGCCGCTGCGCAGTAGTTTCAGGCTTTCCACTGCGCAGTTGTTGGACAGGAAGAAGTAGTTGCCGTCGTAGCTCCAGTGCATCTCGGCGGCGTGTTCGACCACGTCTTCGATCTCACTGCGCGACAGGTTCAGCGGTACGGAAGCGAGGCTGCGCAATTCGGTTTTGGTGTATTCGTCGATCACCTGCGCCAGCGGCAGTACGAACAGTCGCGACGGGTATTTGCCGACCAGTCCGTCCCAACTCGATAGCTGCACATCGCCGACGAAGGCGCGGTAGGACAGCACCAGATGTTGATCCAGATCGAGCCGGCAGTCCGGGCCCCGTGGCCTGCCCGGTGCACAGATCACCAGACGCAACATGCTGTGGCCCCAGCGGCTGACCCAGTTCTGATTGGCTTCGGCCAACAGATAATCGACGGCATAAACCCGTTCCGGATCGACCTGGCCCAAGGGCTGTTTGGCGAAATCGTTACCAGCATTCAGAAACGCGAAGGTCTTGCTGCAGGTGTCCTTGGCGGGCGGCGCCCAGCCGAAGCGTTCCTTGTAATAGCGATACAGCGCCGGGCGGCGGCAGGCGTAACTCGGGTCGAGGAGGAAATACTCCATGTTGACCGCGACAAATTCTTTCGGACTGGAGATCTCGTACAAGTCCGGGCTGCGGGCGATTTGCCGGTTGTGCTGTTCACGTTCGCCACGACGCCCGACGTATTGCTGCCAACCGGCGAGGTCGAGCAGGCGCGGATCATCGCTGAGGGTAAAGCGGCGGTCATTCTGGCCGCGGCATTCGTCGGGGATGCCGACCAGTCCACTGCTGGCGTTGCGCCGGGTACAGCGCTGGATCAGCGTACGTTCGGCAGCGGGCCACAGTCGTGCACGGTCGTAAATGTGGGTGAGTTCGTGCAGCACCGTGGCGAGCATTTCCTGACGCACGGTGCCGTGGGGGCGATTGGTTTTTTCTTTGGCGGCGCTGCCATCGGTGAGGCTGGCGAGCAATTTGCGATTCAGATCGAGTTCGGCGACCAGTGTTGCCTGGCCGTAGGCGTTGCTCGGCATGTCGTCGGTCCAGCCGACATCGATGCGCCGATCCAGTTGCTCGATAAAGCGCGGCGGCAACTTTTGCATCGCTTCATCAAGCAGCGCCTGGCTGGCCTGTTGTTGGGCGGGGCTCAGACCGTCGGTCTTGAGCCGCAGTTGCAGGCTGGCGTGGGCACTGTTGCCAAGCAGCAACAGCGTCCCGGCCAGCAGCCAGGCACCGAGTGACTTCACAGCGCGAGAATGGCTTCGGCGAGTACCTGATCACTGGCGTCGCGGGCTTCCGGAACGCGGGTGCGCAAGGTGTTCAGCGCGGCTTCCAGATGCGCGCCACGGATATCGCCGTTGGTGGCAACGAAGCTGGCGGCATCGTCGTGGGCTTCACGGATGATTTTCGAGTCGCGGATCGACGTGGTGGTATCGGAGGTGAAATCGATAGTGCGCTGGGAGGCACGGACGATGATGTTACTGGTGGCTACCAGGGTGTGTGCCTGGGCCATATCGGCCAACAACAAAAGGCCAAGGGCGGCAGCAATCAGCGGGCTACGCATGGAACGACTCCGAAGGGACAAAGACAGGGATAACTATTGGACGAGAATTGCCTGTGCCAGTTCAAGGTCGCTGACATGAAGTTTTGGACGGGTCTTGCGCAGGTAATGCAGCGCGGATTCGAGCTGCGAGCCTCGCAGTTGACCGTCACTGGCAACAAACGCCGCCGCGTCATCGTGAGCGGCGAGCAACAGTTTACGGTCGAACGGCGCGGAAGACACCATGCTGGTGGCGTAACCGGTGACAACGACGTTTTGCGTCGACACGTCAAAGGCGTCGACCGAGGTCGCCCAGCAGGTGGTGATCAAGACAGAGGGGATAAGCAGATGTGTAAGAAAACGCATGAGACTCGGTAACTGTTAGCGAGCCCCAAGGCTAGCGCAATGCCCGGGCCAGAGCCAGCGCCGAAACATCGGGACACGACAGGCGTGTCCCGCAGTGCCGCATTGTTTAGATCGTCAGAATGGCTTGTGCCAACTGTGCATCGGTCGCATTCAGCTGTGGTGCCTGATGGCGGATGTGATCCAGAGCGCTTTCCAGTTTCACGCCACGGATCTCGCCTTCGCTGGCCACGAAGCTGGCAGCGTCGTCGCGAGCAGCGAGAACGATCTTGTCGTCACGGAACGACGAGGAAACGTCGGAAGTCGCGTCGGAGGAAGACTTGAGTGCGCCGACGACGGCGTCGGTGGTCACGATGAAACTGGTAGCGCTGGCGTTGGCAGCCACGGCCAGCAGGGCGGCAGCACTGAGCAGGCGAAGACGGGACATGGTGTAACTCCTGTGAATAAACCGGATGGAGAGGTGGCTCGATGTCTGAGGAGTCAGACGCCGGTCGCAGAGCATTCGCCACGTTCTGCGTGGATATTAGGCTTGTGCGTCCGGTTCGCCCAGTGGGCAAAGTGCTAGCGCCAGAAGGGTTTATCCAGTTCATTGAGCCGGTCAACGCTGCTCAGGCCCAGATCGGCAAGATCCCGACCATCGAGCTGAGCCAGCAGACGTCGCGTTCTTGCGCGCTCCAGGCTATGCCAGAAGCGCCGAAACAAACGTCGCAGAACGTTTTTGCGGGCCGGCAGTGAAATTGAAAGCGCTGAAACATCCTGCAAGTCATTCATGACGTATTCCTTCTGCCAATGGAGGCGGAAGGTCATGTTGAGCCTGAGACAGCGGCCGAGGCAGATACACCGATGCAAAATTGTACTGGTTCAGATCAATTTGTTTTAAAACTGTATAGGTGCTTCACAGCGGTGCCTGTACCGGAGGTTTTCAGCCTTAAAAACGACAAAACCCGTCGTGGTTTCCCACGACGGGTTTTGTTTGTTCAATTCGGGTTGCTGGCGGTGGGTCTAACGACCAGAGCCAGCGACGCTACTTAGCGCCAGAACGGCTTGCTCAGCTCTTCGTAGCGTTGTGCTTCGCTAATCCCGGCATCAGCCAGCAGACGCGAGTCCAGACGAGCCAGTTGGTGGCGGCTGGAGATGCGGCGCTGCCACAACATCAGGTTGGCGATAACGCGCAAAGGCATGGAAGCCTGGGTTTTTGCAGCTTTGTCTTCGAAGAACAGTTCGGAACTGAGTGTACGTTCCATGGTTGACATCCTTCCGCTTGTGGCGGGATCAGGTAGTGGTTTGACTGGTGCCCATGATCCTCTCGTTTGCCTAGTCTCTCTAGATACAGTTCAACTGTATTGTGAGTGACCAGTTAACTGTTTATAGGGGGTGTACGGGTCAAAATTGCGCAAACTGTACCTGTAAGCCCTTATTTGGTGCATTTTTGTTCAATTCGACGGAATTGGTAGGTAAATGCTGTAGGAAATGACCGGTACAGCAGTACAGTTTTTGGCGGAGACGGGGTTTTCGAGATTCCGCTGACGCAAATTGTGTTTGCGCCAGCGGTCTGTCTGTGCGGATTACGCCTTCAGCATGCGGCCGGTTTCTTCCAGATTGATGTGCCAGCTCAGCGCATCACGCAGGATGTGCGGGGTGTGACCACCGATTGCACAGGCTGCGGTGAAGTAATCATTCAGTGCCTGGCGATAGTCCGGGTGCACACAGTTGTCGATGATCACCCGCGCGCGCTCGCGTGGCGCCAGGCCGCGCAGATCGGCCAGGCCGACCTCGGTCACCAGAATGTCGACGTCATGCTCGGTATGGTCGACATGGCTGACCATCGGCACCACGCTGGAAATCGCGCCGCCCTTGGCAATCGATTTGGTGACGAAGATCGCCAGGTGCGCGTTACGGGCGAAGTCACCGGAACCGCCGATGCCGTTCATCATCCGCGTACCGCAGACGTGAGTGGAGTTGACGTTGCCGTAGATATCGAACTCCAGAGCCGTGTTGATGCCGATGATGCCCAGGCGCCGCACGACTTCCGGATGGTTGGAGATCTCCTGCGGGCGCAGCACCAGTTTGTCTTTGTACTTCTCCAGGTTGCCGAACACATCGGTGTTGCGGCGCTCGGACAAGGTGATCGAGCTACCCGAAGCGAAGCTCAGCTTGCCGGCGTCGATCAGGTCGAAGGTCGAATCCTGCAGCACTTCGGAGTACATGGTCAGGTCTTCGAACGGCGAGTCGATCAGGCCGCACATCACCGCGTTGGCGATGTTGCCGATCCCCGCCTGCAACGGACCGAGCTTGTTGGTCATGCGCCCGGCGTCGACTTCCTGTTTGAAGAAGGTGATCAGGTGATCGGCGATGGCATTGGTGTCGACGTCCGGCGACGACACGGTGGACGGCGAATCCGGCTGCTGAGTGATGACGATGGCGACGATCTTCTCCGGCGGGATCGGGATCGCGGTGCTGCCGATGCGGTCGTCGACTTTTACCAGCGGGATCGGCGTGCGCGTCGGGCGATAAGTCGGGATATAGATGTCATGCAGACCTTCGAGGTTGGCGTTGTGCGCCAGGTTGATCTCGACGATCACGTGTTTGGCGAAAATCGCGAAGCTCGCCGAGTTGCCCACCGAGGTGGTCGGTACGATGTGGCCTTGTTCGGTGATGGCCACGGCTTCGATCACCGCAATGTCCGGCAGCTTCAGTTGTTGGTTGCGCAGTTGTTCGACGGTTTCCGAGAGATGCTGGTCGATGAACATCACTTCGCCGGCGTTGATCGCCTTGCGCAAGGTGCTGTCGACCTGGAACGGCATGCGCCGCGACAGTACGCCGGCTTCGGTCAGTTGCTTGTCGAGGTCGTTGCCCAGACTGGCGCCGGTCATCAGGCTGATTTTCAGCGGCGTGACCTTGGCTCGCTCGGCCAATGCGTGAGGGACAGCCTTGGCTTCGCCGGCGCGGGTGAAACCGCTCATGCCGACGGTCATGCCGTCCTCAATCAGTGCGGCGGCGTCGGCGGCGCTCATCACTTTATCCAACAAAGAAGGCAGGCGAATACGGTCACGGTACATGAATTAATATCTCGGGAAGCGAGTAGCAGGATGCGCAGTCTAGTGAATTAGGCGGGCGCCTGTCCCGCTACCAAGGTCGCAAACGAGGCGTCTATTTAGCGGGTTTCAAGTAAAACACCGTTACTGGATCGGTAACAACGCGGCATATTGTCCGACGTTTTGCACAAACAAAAACGCCCCGACAAGTCGGGGCGTTGGCTCAAGCGGCGAGGGTTACTCGACGGCTTTGACCATGTCTTCGATGACTTTCTTCGCGTCGCCGAAGACCATCATGGTCTTGTCCAGATAGAACAGTTCGTTGTCCAGACCGGCATAACCGCTGGCCATCGAGCGCTTGTTGACGATGATGGTCTTGGCCTTGAACGCTTCGAGGATCGGCATGCCGGCAATCGGCGATTTCGGATCGTTCTTGGCGGCCGGGTTGACCACGTCGTTGGCGCCGAGCACCAGTACCACGTCGGCCTGACCGAACTCGGAGTTGATGTCTTCCATCTCGAACACCTGATCGTAAGGCACTTCGGCCTCAGCGAGCAGAACGTTCATGTGCCCCGGCATCCGACCGGCAACCGGGTGGATCGCGTACTTCACGGTCACGCCACGATGGGTCAGCTTCTCGGTCAGCTCTTTCAGCGCGTGTTGTGCGCGGGCCACCGCCAGACCGTAGCCCGGCACGATGATCACTGTGTCGGCGTTGGTCAGCAGGAAGGTTGCGTCGTCAGCCGAACCGGATTTCACCGGACGAGCTTCTTTCGCACCGGCCGGACCCGCGTCGGCCGTGTTGCCGAAACCGCCGAGCAGTACATTAAAGAAGGAACGGTTCATCGCCTTGCACATGATGTACGACAGAATCGCGCCGCTCGAACCCACCAGCGAACCGGCAATGATCAGCATCGAGTTGTTCAGCGAAAAACCGATACCCGCCGCTGCCCAGCCGGAATAGCTGTTGAGCATCGACACCACCACCGGCATGTCGGCGCCGCCAATCGGGATGATGATCAGCACGCCCATCACGAACGCCAGCGCGAGCATCAGGGCGAAGGCGCTGAGGTTGCCGGTGAACATGAAGATCAGACCAAACACCAGTGTCGCCAGGCCCAGTACTGCATTCAGTTTGTGCTGACCGGCGAACTGTACCGGTGCGCCCTGAAACAGGCGGAACTTGTACTTGCCCGACAGCTTGCCGAACGCGATCACCGAACCGGAGAAGGTGATTGCACCAATCGCCGCGCCGAGGAACAGCTCCAGACGGTTACCCGTCGGGATCGAGTCGCCCAGCTGTTTGACGATGCCCAGCGACTGCGGCTCAACGACTGCGGCGATGGCAATGAACACCGCTGCCAGACCGATCATGCTGTGCATGAAGGCGACGAGCTCCGGCATCTTGGTCATTTCAACGCGCTTGGCCATGATCGAACCGGCGGTGCCGCCGACCAACAGACCGACGATCACGTAACCGATGCCCGCAGTGGCCAACTCAGCGCCAAGCTTATAGATCAGGCCGACGGTGGTCAGAATGGCCAGCGCCATGCCGAGCATGCCGAACAGGTTGCCGCGGCGCGACGTGGTCGGGTGCGACAGACCTTTGAGGGCCTGGATAAAGCAGATCGACGCGATCAGGTAGAGCGTCGTGACGAGATTCATGCTCATTACTTCGGCGCCTCTTCTTTTACTTTCGGGGCTTTCTTCTTGAACATCTCAAGCATGCGGCGGGTCACCAGGAAGCCACCGAACACGTTGACCGCGGCCAGTGCCACGGCGAGGGTGCCCATGGTCTTGCCCAGCGGCGTGACGGTCAGTGCAGCGGCAAGCATGGCGCCAACGATGACGATTGCGGAGATCGCGTTGGTCACCGCCATCAGCGGGGTGTGCAGTGCAGGTGTAACGTTCCAGACCACGTGGTAACCGACATAAATCGCCAGCACGAAGATGATCAGGTTGTAGATACCGGGGGAGATAAGCTCTTCCATCGTCTGAATCCCT
>NZ_JBIUXX010000030.1:0-5217 GCF_044744235.1 Pseudomonas sp. NPDC087346 | reverse complement strand
ATCCCTGCTTTGGCGTTTTTGCGGATGACTTGGCCGTCGCGGCACATCAGGCACGCGGCGACGATATCGTCTTCGAGGTTCACTTCGAACTGGCCTTCTTTAGTGAAGACCAGCTTCAGGAAGTCCAGCAGGTTGCGGGCGTACAGCGCCGAGGCGTCTGCGGCGACTTCACCGGCCAGATTGGTCGGGCCGGCGATGGTGACGCCGTTCGCGATCACCACTTGATCGGCTACTGTCAGCGGGCAGTTGCCGCCCTGAGCCGCTGCGAGGTCGATGACCACCGAGCCTGGCTTCATCTGCGCCACGGTTTCCGCGCTCAACAGCACCGGAGCCTTGCGACCCGGAATCAACGCGGTGGTGATGACAATGTCGGCCTGTTTGGCGCGTTCATGCACTGCCTGAGCCTGACGCTGCATCCAGCTCGTCGGCATGGGCCGGGCGTAACCGCCGACACCGACGGCGCATTCACGCTCTTCATCGGTCTCATAAGGCACGTCGACGAACTTGGCGCCGAGGGATTCGATTTGCTCTTTCACGGCCGGACGCACGTCGGAGGCTTCGATGACTGCACCTAGACGTTTCGCCGTGGCAATCGCCTGCAACCCCGCCACCCCGGCGCCAAGAATCAGCACGCGCGCCGCTTTCACGGTGCCCGCAGCCGTCATCAGCATTGGCATGAAGCGCGGATAGTAGTGGGCGGCCAACAACACGGCTTTATAGCCGGCAATGTTCGCCTGGGACGACAGCACATCGAGGCTCTGGGCCCGGGAGGTGCGTGGCGCCGCTTCAAGGGCAAATGCGGTAATCCCGCACTCGGCCATTTTGGCGATGGTTTCATTGCTGAACGGATTGAGCATGCCCACCAGCACCGCGCCGCGCTTGATCAGCGTCAGTTCGGCATCGCTGGGTGCGACCACCTTGAGAATCAGCTCGGCACCAAACGCATCGTTGGCGCTGCCAATGGTTGCGCCTGCCGCCTCATAGGCACTGTCGACAACGCTGGCTTTAACGCCGGCGCCGGATTGCACAGTGACCTGATGACCTTGGCCGATCAGCTTCTTAATGGTTTCCGGGGTTGCAGCAACCCGTGTTTCACCGGTCTGGGTTTCGAGAGGAACTCCAATGTGCACGTCAAATCTCCTGCGTGATCTTATTGAGTAAACCCATGCACTACGGATGGTGCGGCTGGGGCGGCCGATCAGCACGATCCCGCCAAATCAGGGCGGGGCGCGGCATTTTGCAGGCGAACTTTATGCCCTTCAAGGGATTATGACGGGTGACGGAAAATTAACTACAAGTCATGCCGTGACCGAATGTCGCAGATGGCCGGCTGAATCCCTTGAAGGCCGTGCCTTGTAAGGATTCTGGCTGAATTTAAAGAATTTACACATCGGCGGGGTGAATGAGCGGATATCGGCATGGGATACCGGCGCAAAGCCATGCTGGCAGGCGCTTGTGGGACGTCTGTACGACTTTCGGATACAGTCTGTGAATATGCGACAAATACTTATATCTGTAGTGCTTTAAATAATCTGACTACGAGGTCAGCAAGTGTCGTAAGCCTTTATTCATCTAGCTTGTAGCTCTGTGCCTGATTTACCAGCCAGTCGCGAAATGCCTTTAATGACGCTGATTCGACTTTTCGCTCCGGAATCATCAGGTAATACGCCCTGATGCTGGAGAGCGCCTGAGGGTTGGCAATCACCAGGCGTTTCTCGGCCAATTCGCGCTGGATCAGGAACGGAGGAATCAGAGCGATGCCCATGTCGTGCATGGCTGCTTGGGCCAGCATCGAGAATAGCTCGTAGCGCGGACCTGTCATGTCGCGAGGGATATTCAGTTGCTGCGAGTTGAACCATTGGCGCCAGGCATATGGCCGGGTGGTCTGTTGCAGCAGTGGCAGTTCGGCGATCTCTTCAGGCTTCAGACGCGTCCTGTTGCCGATCAGGGCAGGACTGCATACCGGCATCGGATTCTCGCCCATCAGCCTGTGGGATTCGGTACCCGACCAATCGGCATCGCCGAAGTAGATTGCCGCATCGAACTCGGTATCGGCAAACAGGAAGGGCCGGGTGCGGTTGGTCAGGTTGACGGTGACTTCAGGATGTTTGAGCTGGAAGTCTTTGAGTCTCGGCAACAGCCATTGGGTACCGAAGGTCGGGACTACCGCGAGTTCGATCACATTGGCGCCCTGCTGGCCCATTACCGAGAGGGTGTCGCGCTCGACCGCATCGAGTTGGGTGGCGACCCGTCGGCTGTAGGAAAGCCCCGCTTCGGTCAGCTTCACTCCGCGCCGCGAGCGTCGGAACAGTTCCACGCTCAGGAACTCTTCAAGGCTGGCGATCTGTCGGCAAATAGCGCCTTGGGTGAGGGAAAGTTCCTCAGCGGCCCGGGTGAAGCTCTCGTGGCGGGCTGCGGCTTCGAAGCTGATCAGTGCCGCGGTACTGGGGATCTTTCTGCGCATGTACTTCAACCTCACTAATACATCTTATAAAAGGCGCTTGCCGACCTTACGGAGTGAGAAATTAGCACAACAGGATGCGAAATCCTCGTTTGCCGCATTGGCGAACCGGGCCTAGGATCAATGCCACGTTAATTCACCCGATTTGCGAGGACTCAATCATGGGCGGTAAAGCTAGCTTCAACTGGATCGATCCCCTGCTGCTGGATCAACAGCTCACCGAAGAAGAGCGCATGATCCGCGACACGGCCGAGCAGTTCGCGCAACAGAGCCTCGCGCCGCGTGTGCTTGAAGCCTTCCGTCATGAGAAGACCGATCCGGCAATCTTCCGCGAAATGGGTGAGGTCGGCCTGCTGGGCGCGACCATTCCCGAGCAGTACGGTGGCAGCGGCCTCAATTACGTCAGCTACGGTCTGATTGCTCGCGAAGTGGAGCGGGTCGATTCCGGCTATCGCTCGATGATGAGCGTGCAGTCCTCGCTGGTGATGGTGCCGATCAACGAGTTCGGTACTGAAGCGCAGAAACAGAAGTACCTGCCGAAACTGGCTTCCGGCGAATGGATCGGTTGCTTCGGTCTGACCGAGCCGAACCACGGTTCCGACCCGGGCGCGATGATTACCCGTGCACGCAAAGTGGAGGGTGGCTACAGCCTGACCGGCGCGAAGATGTGGATCACCAACAGCCCGATCGCCGATGTGTTCGTGGTCTGGGGCAAAGACGATGCCGGCGACATCCGTGGCTTCGTGCTGGAGAAGGGCTGGAAAGGCCTTAGCGCTCCGGCGATTCACGGCAAGGTTGGTCTGCGCGCATCGATCACTGGCGAAATCGTCATGGACAACGTGTTTGTCCCTGAAGAGAACATTTTCCCGGATGTGCGTGGCTTGAAAGGCCCGTTCACCTGCCTCAACTCCGCACGTTACGGCATCTCGTGGGGCGCGCTGGGTGCTGCCGAGTTCTGCTGGCATACCGCTCGTCAATACACGCTGGATCGCCAGCAGTTCGGCCGCCCGTTGGCTGCCACTCAGTTGATCCAGAAGAAGCTCGCCGACATGCAGACCGAGATCACTCTGGCGCTGCAAGGTTGCCTGCGTTTGGGTCGGATGAAGGATGAAGGCACTGCAGCCGTTGAAATCACTTCGATCATGAAGCGCAACTCTTGCGGCAAGTCGCTGGACATTGCACGCATGGCTCGCGACATGTTGGGTGGCAATGGCATTTCCGATGAGTTCGGCGTGGCCCGTCACCTGGTCAACCTGGAAGTGGTGAATACCTATGAAGGTACCCACGACGTTCACGCACTGATCCTGGGTCGTGCGCAAACCGGCCTGCAAGCGTTCTATTAATAGGAGAGCGAGCATGGGCGCGCTGTCGCATCTGCGGGTACTGGATTTATCGCGAGTATTGGCTGGGCCGTGGGCCGGGCAGATCCTCGCCGACCTTGGCGCCGAGGTGATCAAGGTCGAGCGCCCGGGCAATGGTGACGACACTCGCGCCTGGGGGCCGCCCTTCCTTAAAGATGCCTATGGTGAGAACACCACTGAGGCGGCTTATTACCTGTCGGCCAACCGCAACAAGCAATCAGTAACGATCGACTTCACGCGTCCCGAGGGGCAGAAGCTGGTTCGGGAGCTGGCGGCTAAGTCGGACATCCTGATCGAGAACTTCAAGGTCGGCGGGTTGGCAGCTTATGGATTGGATTACGAATCGCTGAAGGCGATCAATCCGCAGCTGATCTACTGCTCGATCACCGGTTTCGGTCAGACCGGGCCGTATGCCAAGCGAGCGGGCTATGACTTCATGATTCAGGGCTTGGGCGGGCTGATGAGCCTGACCGGTCGTCCTGAAGGTGATGAGGGCGCGGGACCGGTGAAGGTGGGGGTCGCGCTGACCGACATCCTCACGGGTCTCTATTCGACCGTCGCCATTCTGGCGGCGCTTGCCCATCGTGATCGTGACGGTGGGGGGCAGCACATCGATATGGCATTGCTGGATGTGCAGGTAGCGTGCCTGGCGAATCAGGCGATGAACTACCTGACTACGGGCAATGCGCCGAAACGTCTGGGCAATGCGCACCCGAACATCGTGCCCTATCAGGATTTTCCTACGGCCGATGGCGACTTCATCCTTACTGTTGGGAACGACAGTCAGTTTCGCAAGTTTGCTGAAGTGGCTGGTCAGCCGCAGTGGGCGGATGATCCGCGGTTCGTGACCAACAAGCTGCGGGTGGCGAATCGGGCGGTACTGATTCCCTTGATCCGTCAGGCGACAGTCTTCAAGACCACTGCCGAGTGGGTAGCTCAGCTGGAGCAGGCTGGCGTGCCGTGTGGGCCGATTAACGACTTGTCGCAGGTATTTGCTGATCCGCAGGTGCAGTCGCGCGGGTTGGCGATTGAATTGCCGCATGCGCTGGCAGGGATGGTACCGCAGGTGGCCAGTCCTATACGGCTGTCGCAGACGCCGGTGGAGTATCGTCATGCGCCTCCTTTATTGGGCGAGCATACGCTGGAGGTGTTGCAGCGGGTGCTTGGGCTGGGTGCTGGGGCGGTGGATGCGCTGAAGGCGGATGGGGTGCTCTGACTTCCCTTCTATATAGAGGGCGCTGTTCCTATCCTCTATATAGAAGGATTGGGCGTTTTCTGGCTTATCTGCAAGTTATTGAAAGAAAAGCGAAATTAACGGTTGACGGCAGATTCTGAGTCTCTATAATTCGCCCCACTTCCGGCGCAGTCGAAACGGAAAACTCCTTGGTAAACAAA
>NZ_JBIUXX010000029.1:74866-75114 GCF_044744235.1 Pseudomonas sp. NPDC087346 | reverse complement strand
TGTTTGCCCGGCTGGATGAAACCACGGTGTTCCAGGTACTTCATGAAGCGCGCCTGGTAGATCGCCTGGATCGGGCCCAGACCCATGGATACAGTCGGGAACTGCCAGAAGTCAGGCATCAGCCAAGGGTGCGGATAGGACGACAGGCCCTGACCGTCGACTTCCTGGCGGAAGTTGTTCATCTGGTCTTCAGTGATGCGACCTTCCATGAACGCACGGGCGTAAACGCCTGGCGAAGTGTGGCCCTG
>NZ_JBIUXX010000029.1:70787-74856 GCF_044744235.1 Pseudomonas sp. NPDC087346 | reverse complement strand
TACCATGGCCATCGCGTTCCAGCGTACCAGCGAGCGAATGCGGCGTTCCATGAACAGGTCGCCAGGCATGCGTGCTTCGTGGGTAACCGGAATCGTGTTGCGGTAAGGCGTGGTGATGGCGTAAGGCAACTGCGAGCCGCTGCGGGTCGCGAGTTCGCCCATACGGGTCATCAGATAGTGAGCACGGTCTTCGCCTTCTTTGTCGAGAACCGATTCCAGGGCGTCCAGCCATTCCTGGGTTTCGTCGGGATCGAGGTCTTGCATGGCTTGCTCCAGGGCGGAAAGGCTTCCAGAATCGGTTGCCTGAGTTTGCGACTGGCCTTGTGGGCAGACGATTTAAAATTCTTGGATTGCCGATAGGTTGTTCCGGCGGCGTGTAGTTTTACTACAAATCTTCCGGCATTTCAGCCTTTCGAATGTATAGACGAGTAGTAAAACTACAGAAGAATGGCTTGTGGCCTCCGGCTGCGTTGTGAGAATAATCGTTAAGGTTGGTCTTTTACCATCCGAAAAAGGTGAAAGTTTGATGTTCGCTGCCAAGATGAAAGAAATTTCAGCTATTTCTAACTTTTGTTCGACAGTCCATCGCGTAGCGGGTTTTCACCAATCACTACAAGCGGCCGTTTACACGCCGATCAAGGATAGACCATGACCCTGCCCGCGCTTGCCGAACTGCCCGCTATCCTCCTGCCGTTGGTCACTCGATCAGAGCAGTCGTTCCGTACGGCGGTCGCCGCGCTGGAAGACGATCACGGCTTCGCGAACTGGACGCCGGAACGCCGGGCGCAGTTCGCCCGCGTCAGCGCCGCCAGCGATTTCGTCATTGAACAGAGCGTTCGTGACCCTTTGATGTTGCTCTCGCTGGTGCAGTCCGGCGAACTCGACCGGGCCTTCGCGCCGGGTGAGTTGTGCGCGCAGATCGCCGCTGCGGTGAACGAGGCGCAGAACGAAGACGAACTCGGCCGTGCCTTGCGCCGTCAGCGCGCACGGCATCAAGTACGGATTATCTGGCGCGACCTCAATCGTCAGGCCGATCTGGTGCAGACCTGCCGTGACCTCTCGGACATGGCCGACGCCAGCATCGATCAGGCTTATCAATGGCTGTACAGCCGCCATTGCCAGCAATTCGGTACGCCGACCGGGCGCCGTAGCGGCGAGCCGCAGCAAATGGTCATCCTCGGCATGGGCAAGCTCGGCGCGGTCGAGTTGAACCTGTCCTCGGACATCGATCTGATTTTTGCCTACCCCGAGGGCGGCGAAACCGTCGGCGTGAAACGTGCGCTGGATAACCAGGAGTTTTTCATCCGTCTCGGTCAGCGCCTGATCAAAGCGCTTGATCCGATGACCGTCGATGGCTTCGTGTTCCGCGTCGATATGCGCCTGCGCCCGTACGGTTCGTCCGGCGCGCTGGTGCTGAGCTTCAATGCGCTGGAGCAGTATTACCAGGATCAGGGCCGCGACTGGGAACGCTACGCGATGATCAAGGCGCGGGTGGTGGCCGGCGATCAAGCGGCCGGCGCGCAGTTGCTCGACATGCTGCGACCGTTCGTTTATCGGCGTTATCTGGATTTCTCGGCGATCGAAGCGCTGCGCACCATGAAGCAACTGATCCAGCAGGAAGTGCGGCGCAAAGGCATGGCCGACAATATCAAGCTGGGTTCCGGTGGCATTCGCGAAGTCGAGTTCATCGCACAGGCGTTTCAGTTGATTCACGGCGGGCGTGATCTGAGTCTGCAGCAACGTCCTCTATTAAAAGTATTGAGCACACTGGAAGGGCAGGGCTATCTGCCACCAGCGGTGATCAGCGAGTTGCGTGAAGGTTACGAATTCCTGCGTTACACCGAGCACGCGATCCAGGCGATTGCCGATCGTCAGACCCAAATGCTGCCGGATGGCGCTCAGGATCAGGCGCGTATCGCCTTCATGCTCGGTTTCGCCGATTGGCAGGCGTTCCACGAAAAACTGATGTTCTGGCGTGGCCGTGTGGCCTGGCACTTCGCGCAGGTGATCGCTGACCCTGACGAAGAAGAGGGTGCCGAAAGCGAAGTGGTGGTTGGCGGTGAATGGCTGCCGCTGTGGGAAGAAGCGCAGGACGAGGAAGCTGCTTGCCGCCAGTTGGAAGAGGGCGGCTTCACTGATGCGAGCAAGGCGCTGAAGGCGTTGGCCGGTTTGCGCGGCAGCCCGCAACTGCGTGCGATGCAGCGTCTGGGGCGTGAGCGTCTCGATGCGTTTATTCCACGCCTGATTGCGCAGGCGGTGGAGCATGCCAATCCGGATCTGGTGCTGGAGCGGGTGCTACCGTTGGTCGAAGCGGTCGCCCGGCGTTCGGCGTATCTGGTGTTGCTGACCGAGAACCCCGGCGCGCTGCGGCGCTTGCTGACTCTGTGCGCGGCCAGTCCATGGATTGCCGAGCAAATCACCCGTTTCCCGCTGCTGCTCGACGAGCTGCTCAACGAGGGTCGGCTGTTCAAGCCGCCATTGGCGCCGGAACTGGCCGCCGAGTTGCGCGAGCGCCTGACGCGGATTCCCGAAGACGACCTCGAACAACAGATGGAAGCCCTGCGGCATTTCAAACTGGCGCACCGTTTGCGCGTTGCTGCCTCGGAGATCGCAGGCAGCCTGCCGTTGATGAAAGTCAGCGATTATCTGACCTGGCTGGCCGAGGCGATTCTCGAGCAAGTGCTGGCGCTGGCCTGGCGTCAAACCGTAGCCAAATACGGCACACCGCTGCGTACTGACGGCACTTTGTGCGATCCGGGCTTCATTATTGTCGGTTACGGCAAAGTCGGCGGTCTGGAACTGGGGCATGGTTCGGATCTGGATCTGGTGTTCATCCACGACGGCGATCCACAGGCGGAAACCGATGGGGCGAAACCGATTGATGGTGCACAGTTCTTCACCCGTCTGGGGCAGCGGATCATTCACTTGCTGACGGCGCAGACCAACTCCGGTCAGCTGTATGAAGTGGATATGCGCTTGCGGCCGTCCGGTGCGTCGGGGCTGCTGGTGAGCTCTCTCGGTGCTTTTGCCCGCTATCAGGAAAATGAAGCCTGGACGTGGGAACATCAGGCGTTGGTAAGGGCGCGGGTGCTGGTTGGTAGCCAGGATGTCGGGCAGGCGTTCGAGAAGGTCCGGGCGCAAGTGTTGGGCAAAACCCGGGATCTGGCGAAGCTGCAACAAGAAGTCAGCGAGATGCGTGCCAAGATGCGCGACAACCTTGGCAGCAAGAGCACCGCTGCCGGTACCGCGGCAAATGCCTTCGAGGCCTCGGCGCCGTTTGACCTCAAGCAGGACGCCGGAGGTATCGTCGATATTGAATTTATGGTGCAATACGCGGCTCTGGCGTGGTCGCAAAGCCACCCGCCATTGCTGCGCTGGACCGATAACATCCGCATTCTGGAAGAACTGGAGCACGAAGGGCTGATGCCTGCCGAAGATGCCAGTCTGTTGCGCGAGGCTTATAAAGCCTACCGCTCCGCCGCCCACCGGCAGGCGTTGCAGAAGGATGCCGGGGTGATCCCGGGGGACCAGTTTGCCGAGGAACGCCGGCAGGTATTGCGGATCTGGCGAGAGCTGGGTCTAAGCTGAAACGAACACCCTGTGGGAGCGGGCTTGCCCGCGATAGCGGAGTATCAGACGACTCAATGTTGGATGTAACAACGCCATCGCGAGCAGGCTCACTCCTACAAGGGATCTGTGGTGAACGCAGATCCCAGGCAAGACGAACAAACCCTGTGGGAGCGGGCTTGCCCGCGATAGCGGAGTATCAGACGACTCAATGTTGAATGTAACAACGCCATCGCGAGCAGGCTCACTCCTACAAGGGATCTGTGGTGAACGCAGATCCCAGGCAAAACGAACAAACCCTGTGGGAGCGGGCTTGCCCGCGATAGCGGAGTATCAGACGACTCAATGTTGGATGTAACAACGCCATCGCGAGCAGGCTCACTCCTACAAGGGATCTGTGGTGAACGCAGATCCCAGGCAAGACGAACAAACCCTGTGGGAGCGGGCTTGCCCGCGATAGCGGAGTATCAGACGACTCAATGTTGGATGTAACAACGCCATC